>NZ_CBDKZX010000008.1:0-131889 GCF_965301105.1 Kluyvera sp. | reverse complement strand
TTTCTCCGTGTTATATGCGCCCTGCACGGCGCTGAATTTTGGTTGCACGAATCCCTCACCCGAAAGTGATTAAAAGTTTTGGGTTTCGTTTCAGTAAGCACCCAGGGTAGGGCACTTAGTGAAACGGGCGACTGCCATCGCCTGTTAGCTTCTCCACTCAACTGGAAGCGCGCTCCGGTTGGCTGATTTTACGACTGACACACTTAACGAAATGGACAGAGCGCGCTTTCAGTTGAGTAAAAAGGGCGGTACCAGAGAACTTCAAGGGATGGTACTGGTACCGCCAATGCTGCCTACAGCTATCTTACTTCCTGGTAACTAGGGTTGTGGTGGTGGTGCCTCCACCTGCCGGGGCGACCATTCCCGGCGACGTACACTAACCAAGACACATATTCATTTTTAAGCTGAATAAGCTGGTGGCCTCGTCACGTGCGCACAGCCGCAATTACCACAACTGGAAGCGCACTCCGCTGTTTTCACACCTGTCACCCATAACTGGTAGAAAGGAGTGCGCTCTCATGTTGTGTGCCCTGAAAAAGCTGGCGGTGACCGCGGACATAAGGGAAAACACGGGCCGCCAGACGTTGATACAAGGCATATATCTGTAACAGAGCAGCTACCGTAGATGTAGCATGCTGCTGATGTAATTAATGTAGGATAACTTACAAAGAAAGGTCAAGTAAAAATGTTGGATAACTTACATTAAGAGGTGAAAAAAAACCGGGTGGCCCGGTTTTCTTATAAATCCATTATTACTTGTCTTACTAATCCGACCAATCTACAGTTGCCGTTAACCTCAAGCATTCTGTAATTGGGGTTGAGGGGTACAAGATATTTTAACGGCCCATCAATGACGAATTTTTTAATGGTAGCTTCATCGCTACCCATTAGCTGGGCAATGACAATTTTTCCGTTAGCCTGACTAGCATCTCCAAAGTCAGGTTCAACTACAACGATGGAGCCCTCGGGGATACTTGGCGCTCCATTCGGATTGGTCATTGAGTCACCGCGGACTATGAGCGCGAATGCGCTCTCTGATACCGCGGCAGAAGTATAAACCCAGTCTTGAATATCGCTTTCAGTAATAGCGCCGCTATTTGCTGTCCATTCACCAGCCTGTACCCAAGTCAGAACTGGAACTGACCTGATACCGAATCTTTGCTCCGGATTCATGGTTGGAGGCTGTAGGCTTCCATCATCTTTCCCGTCAAGCAGCCACTGTGGCGTCTTTTCAAGAGCAGCAGCGAGTGCCTGAAGGTTCTCACCACCAGGTTTGTAGTCACCGGATTCCCAGCCAGTGATGGTGACGCGGTTTACCCCGACAAGCTTCGCCAGGACAGATTGCGTCATCTTCAACTCTTTGCGTCTGCTTCGGATTCGATCATTCATTTTCATGTAGGCAATCCTACCACCTTTCGATGTAGGAATGCTTGACCGCATAATGTAAGATATCCTACTATCAATGCACTGCATTACCTAACTCCAGAGGACAAAATGAAAAAAAATGATGTTATTTCTTACTTCGGCGGTGTTGGGAAAACCGCTAAGGCGCTGAATATCTCTCATGCATCAGTGTCGGGCTGGGATGAGGTTATCCCGAAAGGGCGTGCATTCGAGATCCAGGCACTGACGAAAGGAGATTTGAAGGTTGACCAATCACTGTATGAAAAGCGTAGCCATTCAGCCGCGTGAAAGAAACCACAGAAACAAGGGGTTAACCGTGGGTAACGAACCTATTTGGAAAGTCGAACGTCAGCCAGCCTGGCTGGTGGCCGCGATTAAAAAGACGATTACCGATCTGCCGGGTGGATATGCCGAGGCTGCAGAATGGCTAGGCACAACAGAGAACGCGCTGTTTAACCGATTACGTGCCGAAGGTGATCAGATTTTCCCGCTGGGATGGGCGATGGTGTTACAGCGTGCTGGTGGCTCAAATCATATCGCTGACGCCGTTGCGCGACACTCACAGGGCGTATTCGTGCCGCTGGCGGATGTTGATGAAGTAGATAACGCCGATATTAATCAACGCCTGATGGAATCCATTGAGTGGATCGGCCGCCATTCAAACTTTGTGCGTAAAGCCACTGCCGACGGGGTAATTGACGCAGAAGAACGCGCCCAGATTGAGGAGAACAGCTATCAGGTGATCGCTAAGTTCCAGGAGCACGTCACGCTGCTTTATCGAGTTTTTTGCGTCGCTGAAAAGAGTGACGCCCGCGAGTGTGCAGCTCCGGGCGCCTTGGCGTGTCGTATCAGTGGAGAAACTAACGCATGAACAGTGTAACGGCTTTTAACCGTTTACCGCAACTCAGGATGATCCCGGTGCCGGGTTCTCCGTTGTTTCGGTATGAGCGCAGATTATCAAACCGTTGGGTGCCGTGTAACCACAGTCGGGCGGCCTCAATTGTGGGGGTCTACTACCGGAGGGCAAAACGCTTGTGCGCGAACTTAACCGGTGGTTCCGGGATCACCGCGGTATCCCAGTCCGAGTTATACGCTGGGAGCCAGAAGCCCAGCGCGTTGTCTACCTGCGCGACAGCTACCCACACGAGTGCTTCAGTCCACTCGAACTGTTTCGAAAAAAGTTCAGGGAGATAACTGAAGATCATGAGCACTAAATTAACAGGTTACGTATGGGACGCATGTGCTTCGTCAGGCATGAAGTTATCCAGCGTTGCCATCATGGCGCGTCTGGCTGACTTCAGCAGTGATGAAGGCGTTAGCTGGCCGTCTATCGGCACCATTGCCCGTCAGATTGGTGCAGGTGAAAGCACAGTACGGACTGCCATTGCTCAGCTTGAAAAAGACGGATGGCTCTCCCGCAGACAGCGCCGAAACGGTAACCGTAATGCATCGAACGTATACCAACTCAATGTTTCCAAGCTGCGTGAGGCTGCTTTTTCTCACCTGTCAGAATCTGACGCATCAAAAACTGACGCCTCAAAATCCGACGCATCAAATTCTGATGCATCAAATTCTGATGCATCAGAATCCGACCCGTCGAAATCCAGCAAAGAAGGCGGTTTTCACCCGTCAGAATCTGGTGGGGATCCGTCAGTAAAATCAACTACTGATCCATCAGATAAAAAACCTTCTTGTCCGGTTGCGTCGCAACCAGACGATGCTGAGGAGGGTAATCAGGTCGAGACGGATGTTTTACTGGCTGAAAACGCGAAACTGGTGCTGAAGCATCTCAACCTGGTAAGCGGCTCACGATTCCAGATGTGTCCTGCATCGCTGGATAACATCCGCGCCAGGCTTCGCGAGGGGTTCTCAATGAACGAACTCATGCTGGTGGTGGATTACAAGCACGAGCACTGGAACGGCACAAAAGATTACCAGTACATGCGGCCTAAAACCCTGTTCATTCCGGGCAACTTCCCCGGATACCTCCAGATCGCTACCCGCTGGGAAACGAAAGGTCGCCCAGCACGTAAGGACTGGGACAAGCACCGCCGTGAGACTGCACCAATTCGCGCCAGCTTCTCTGACGTGGATTACTCACTGCCTGAAAACACGGGGTTCCGCTCATGAGCAAACCATTCCTGAAGTGGGCGGGTGGTAAGTTCACCCAGCTGAGCGATCTGTTTCAGCACATCCCGATTGGACTTCGCCTGATTGAGCCGTTCGTCGGTGGTGGTTCGGTGTTTCTCAACAGCGATAAGCACGCCAATTTCCTGCTGGCCGATGTGAATCCTGACCTAATCAATCTGTACCAGATGCTGGCGGTTGTGCCGGATACGGTCGAGAGCAGCGCGCGCTGGATGTTTGAGCGGATGGGAACGCCGGAAAATTTCGAGCTGATCCGCCAGGAGTTCAACGCCCAAACTCTGGACGCTGCTGAACGTGCAGCTGCGTTCCTGTACCTGAACCGCCACTGCTTCAACGGCCTGATGCGCTACAACCTGTCTCACCAGTTCAACGTGGGCTGGGGCAAGTACAAAGCGCCGTACTTCCCGGAGAAGGAACTCAAAGCCTTTGCAGGCATGGCGCACAACTGCGTGTTCATGACTGCCGGTTTCCGTCGGACGATCGGCCTGGCCGGGAAGGGTGATGTGGTGTATTGCGATCCGCCGTATGAACCGCTGCCGGGTACCAGTGGTTTTACTGCATATTCCGCTGGTGGCTTCACCTGGGATAACCAGATTGAACTGGTGGAATGTTGCGTTGCTGCACATCGTCGTGGCGCAAGCGTTGTTATCTCTAATTCAATTGCGCCGCGTATCGTGGAGCTGTACGAACAGCACGGATTCCGTCTGCACACCATTCCGGCGCGTCGCTCAATTTCCTGCAAAAGCAGCACCCGCGAAGTTGCCAGTGACCTGGTAGCCGTACTGGAGGTGGTCGAGTGAAGCCTGAGCATGAAAATGCTGTTCGTGCAGCAGCACGCCGTTGTGCAGAGGAACTGCGCGCCGCGATGCGGGTTAAGCCGAAACCTGTGTGGAACAAGGTGTGTCCACCGATCCTGCGTAAGCATCATCAGCAGGTCGCGCCACTGGGCGTCAGCCTGATTGAATTCAACAGTGTTATCGGTCGGATGAATGGCCGTTTCGGGGAGGAGCTATGAACGAGTTAACACCGCGTCAGGGTGATGTTCTGAATGCAATCAGGGATTACAAGGCCCGAGTGGGCTTCCCACCGACGATGATTGAACTGGCGGGGCTGATCGGCTGTGCATCGCCGAACGCCGCCGCAGAACATGTGAACGCACTGAAGCGTAAGGGCTATATCACCGTCGCACCAGGAGTAGCCCGCGGGATAGCGATAACTGGTGATACCGTGGATCACGATGCTGTTTCGATCGTTCGGGCCCTGCTGGAAGGCAAGGACAACGCTCGCGAAGTTGCCATCGCCTGGCTGAAAGCGCAGGAGACCGCATTATGAGGCTGGTTCTGCCGTTCCCGCCGAGCGTGAACACCTACTGGCGCGCACCGAACAGCGGCCCATTGAAGGGACGCCATCTGATTAGCCAGAAGGGCCGCGAATTCCAGAGCGCAGCATGTACAGCCATTATCGAGCAGCTACGCAAGTTACCCAAACCATCATCCGAAGCCGCAGCGGTGGAGATCACCCTGTATCCACCAGACCAGCGCCGCCGGGATATAGACAACTACAACAAAGCGCTCTTTGACGCGCTGACGCATGCAGGCGTGTGGGAGGACGACAGCCAGGTTAAACGGATGCTGGTGGAGTGGGGACCAGTGGTACCTAAGGGGAAGGTTGAGATAACGATCAACCGATATCAACCGGCGGGTGCAGCCGCCTGAGTGGAGAAAAGCATGAACCAGATGAATATCACTGTGAATTGTCCGACACATCACGCCGCTATGTCAGGGCAGAGCATTACGATGTCCAGTCGTGAGATCGCTACGCTGGTGGATTCCCGGCACGGCAATGTGTGTGTGACCATTGAACGACTGATGAAAAGTGGCGTAATCGGGGGGTATGCTGCATTGCAGTACACCCATCCCCAGAACGGTCAGACCTACCACCATTATGAAGTTAACAAACGCGACAGCTATGTGATTGTCGCTCAGCTTTGCCCTGAGTTTACCGCCCGACTGGTGGACCGCTGGCAGGAACTGGAGCAGGGCATTCAACCGAAGGTACCGCAGTCATTTTCCGAGGCATTGCGCCTGGCTGCTGAGCTGGAAGAGCAGAAACAACGCTTGCATGAAGAACTGGCCCTCGCCGCGCCAAAGGCTGAGTTTGTGGATCGTTACGTCACGGCTTCCGGTTCAATGTCGTTCCGCCAGGTGGCGAAGTTGCTGAACGCCAAAGAGCCGGAGTTCAGGTTATTCCTGCTCGATAACCACATCATGTATCGCCTGAGTAACGTGCTGACGCCGTATCACCAGCACATTGAGGCAGGACGCTTCGAGGTGAAGACTGGGACCACGAACGCATCAAACTACGCCTTCAGCCAGGCGCGATTCACACCCAAGGGGGTGAAGTGGATTGGTGGTCTGTGGGCAGAGCATATCGCTAAGGGGCATACAGCGTGAGAGCACTGTTAACACCGGAAGTAGCCCCGCGTCTGGGTATTGTCCTTTTCCGGCCTGGCGCTGAACTTATGGGGTTGTTTACCCGTGGCCGTGTGCTGCTGGAAACTGAGCCGCAGGGATACGCGAACTTTTCAACCGGCGCGATACCTGAAGCCGCTCAACCGCTCGCCGCCGATCCGTTTATGGCTGGTGTGTTTGAAGATGAGAGGGTAGTTAACGCCGCGGGCGGGATTCCGGGCCTTGAGGGCTGGCTTGAACAACAACTTGTCTGTCAGTGGGAACTCAGCGACTACCATGACCACAATTTCACGACGTTGCGCCGTTCCCCTGGTGCCCTCCGTTTGTGCTGGCACTGTGATAACCAGCAGCGTGACCAGGCGACTGAACGTCAGGCAGGCATTGCGAGGGCAAACCTGGTATCCTGGATTATCTCTGTTGCGTGTCGTGAACTTGGTTTTCCTCCGGAACATGAACTGACCCTGCCGGAGTTCTGCTGGTGGCTTGTCACCAAAGACCTGGCTGAAGTTATCCCGGAGAGTATCGCGAGAAAAGCATTACGCATGCCGCCGGAACGCCATCAATCTGTGATGCGTGAAAGTGACATTGTTCCGGCTAAAGCGGCCACGCAGTTGGTGCAGGAGAAAGCCAAAAGGGTCGTAGCGTTAAAGATTGACCCAGAAACGCCAGAATCCCTGATGTTGAAGCCAAAGCGTCGACGCTGGGAGAACGATAAGTACACCCGTTGGGTAAAGTCGCAGCAGTGCATGTGCTGTAACAATCCGGCAGACGACCCCCACCACCTGATAGGCCATGGGCAAGGTGGAATGGGTACTAAGGCACACGACCTGTTTGTGATTCCTCTGTGCAGAGAGCATCACGACGAGTTGCATGCCAGCCCTGTGGCATTTGAAGCGAAATACGGTGACCAGCTGGTGCTGTTGTTTCGCGTTTTAGATCGTGCGCTGGCAATCGGCGTACTGGCGTAGTGGAGACGCATAATGATTAATCCTTCTGAAGTTGGCAAAGCAGGCGAAATGGTTCGCCTCCGAACTCTCGAAAGCATCTGGATTCAGGGCAAGCTCCGCATGTGGGGCCGCTGGTCGTATATTGGCGGTGGTTCTGGCGGGAACATGTTTAACCAGTTGCTGGCCTCCGGAAAAATCACCAAGACCGCAATCAACGAGGCGCTGCGTCGTATGAAGAAAGCGGGTATCAGCAAGCCTGAACTGGAAGCATTCTTCAAAGAGATCCTCGAAGGCAAAAACAAAAGCGGCCTGGCGTTCTGTTCGGATGAAGAAGCGCTGAAGATTGACTCAGTAATCAGCGCAGAGCTTTTGCGTTCGGATAACAAGGGGCTGCATAAACTGATTGAAGATCGCTATGTTTATCGAATGAGTAAGAAAGCCATGGCTAGACATCTCAATGAAAAACACCCTGAATGGTGCCTGAGAACGTGCGAGAGTCGCATTGACGTCTGGCTAAGTATTGCAGAATCGACGCTGTACAGGCCAATGTGTGACGTATTCGGCACAAATGGCGACAGATTCTACTTGAATGATTGCGCGGAAAGTGCTTCAATTATGTTAAGCTCGGGACGTTAAACCGAACTGAGCAACAAACATTAAGAACCCGCCACTGCGCGGGTTTTTTGCTTTTAATAATCAGATTGGTTTGTAAACTGATAAAGCCTCTATTCAGTAATGCTTATTTAAATGAAAGAGCAAATAATATTGAATATTTTCAATGTGTTGCATCTTAATTTATCGTTAATGGATGCGTGTGTGGTCAGCCACATTAAGGTTAAGATACCTTGCTAAAGCCTGTAATTATGTACATATCTGTATGAAAAATCAGGTTTATTTATTGGATTTATCCTATTCTAAAGTTGAAAAAACCAAGTCAAAAAACTACATTGGTGCCATAAAAATCCCATGGAACAAGTAATTATGGCAATTTATAAATTTTACAACGTACAGCTTTTACCCATTGATAAGAGCGTTTCTGAGGTTGGTGTTGATGGATACTGCCGTCTTTTTGAAGGTGTTGGGTCTCTCATACTAGAATGTAAAGAAAAAAAAAGAAAACTCAGTTCTATTGCAACGAAAATGCGCGGCGAAATGTTTTTTGCGCCTTTTTCAGTGACTGTATATGAGTATGACAAGACTGATAAAAAACGTGTTATCTATGGTTCTTTCTTAAAATTTGATGATGTTAATGTCCTTGTAGACACAAATAGCGGTGAGACTGAATACAGGTCTAAAGGGAATACTAGTAGTAAGCGTTATGACTTAGAGTTCTTTTTCGATCCTAAGACTCACACGCTTGCTATTCATGACACAAAAGGTTTACCAGCGAGAACACCTCTTATTCATGCATTGAATGAGATCTTAGGTACTCAGGCCATTCGACTTTTCAAAAAACATAGTTTAGAAATTGAGGAACTTACTTCAGCAGATTCAATTACTGAATTTCTTGAATTGCCTAAAAAAGGATATAAGAAGTATGAAGGGATTGTGACTTTTTCTAATTCTGATTCCTTTGATGAGATTATTGAAAGTGAGTTAAAACTTCGAGAGCAAGAGTTAAAGGATAAACATGTTTCGAAGTGGAAAACTAGCTATAACAGTTTTAACAACTCAGTTATGAGTGATCTGCCTGAGCAGGCAAAGGTTCAAATGGCGTTGGCAACCAAATATGGTAATGCTGAAGTTTCATATCTAGATGAAAATGGTAATAGACAGAAATATCAAATGGAAAATTACCCTGTTAGAGAACAACTGACCCTCAAAGAATATAAAGGGGTAACGGGAAAAGCCATAGCTGTGTTAAATTTAATAAAACGAGCGATTGCAAAAACAAAACTTGTTCCTAGTACTATTAAAAATAACAAGAAATTTTTAGATGAAGTTGGAGATTAATCATGGATAACAATGCGGACTTCAATGAAAGGATGTATTGTCGAATAAGGCAAGTTCCTATTATTGGAGCGATATTCCGCATTGTTAATGCATATGCTTATCAGGGCGATAGCCAATGTAATAAGAGGGTCGCCCCTTTTTTTAAATGGTGGCAACGGGTTTTTAAAAAATCAGTTTATATTATTTTCCTAGTCGAACTTATTGTTGTTTATTATCAAGGGGATGTATCAAAAATCCCTTGGAAACCTGATGATTCAATTCTTTCTGTTTTCCCTAGCGTGTTAGGGTTTGGGATTGGTGTTTTTGCTCTTCTATTTGTCATGCCTGAGAGTTTTTTAGTGTTCATGTCGACAAACAAAAAAAGGCTAACTTTTGGGCCGGAAATTGTACCTGTAGACATTGCGTATCCATTAGTTATCTTCACAATTGCTCTATGCTGGTCTGTATTAAATAAAGTATTTACTAATGATTTTTTCTCTTTTGTTAGTATGTTTTTATTCTTCTACGGTATGACAATGGCATTCGAGTTGATCTCATTTTTGTTCAACTCATCACTGTTAATACAAAAGATCTCCCTTAGTGAATATAAAAGGGTGATGAATCGCAAAAAGGAAGAAGAAAGGGTTAATAGATGGAAAAAAAGAAGTAGAAACATGCGAGATTGATTTTTTTTACAATTTTGAATGTTGAGTGGTGTTTTGGGAGGTATAAATGTCACTGTTTTGGGAATACATGTAAAGAATGCTCATCTTTCACCTAGTTAATAAAAGAAATTTAAAGGCTAGGTCAAAGTAAACATCGACCAGTTCACTAATCAATCCGTCAGGGTAGAAAATGAAACTCTAGTTTTTATTCATTTACTTTGTAAGTTGTCTATTGTTTTTTGCGGGGGATAATCACTCTTAGCTAGATGAAGATGATAATTACTGATTGCTAAACACAATACACCCCATCCCTGGCATACGCCGGGGATTTTCGTTTTCGGGCTCCGGGAATCAATCCTAACTTACCCTTTGTCATAAGAGCCCGCGAGCCTGATCCCTTTCCAACACACACAGCACCCGCCACGCAGCGAGGTGAGAGACTATGAAAATGCCTGACAAAATCTTCTCGGCGGCCACGTACTGCACGTCAGGCGGCCTAATTTGCACAGGGTTAGCGCGTGTCTATGACTGGTTTCATGGGCTTGACTGGAACTTTATAGCTCTTGTGAGTGGCGTAGTTCTGGGCATAGCGACCTTCTTCACCAACCTTTACTTCAAACGACGGCAGACGAAGGCATACGAAGATGCCCTTGCGCGTGGCTACATCACTTCACCACCACAGGATCATTGATATGGCATCGACAAAAACAAAGCTGAGCGCTGCCATGCTTGCCCTTATCGGTGCTGGTGCTACAGCGGAGGCATTATTCGACCAGTTCATTAACGAGAAAGAAGGTAATGCGCTGGTGGCTGTTGTCGATCCTGGTGGTGTCTGGTCCCTATGTCATGGCGTGACGGTTATCGATGGTAAGCGCGTTGTCAAAGGTATGACCGCCACCGAAGCACAGTGCAAGAAGGTTAACGCCATTGAGCGTGACAAGGCGCTGGCGTGGGTTGACCGCAATATCAAAGTGCCACTTACCGAACCGCAGAAGGTTGGCATCGCGTCGTTCTGCCCTTACAACATCGGGCCAGGTAAATGCTACCCATCAACCTTCTATAGCCGCATGAACGCCGGTGATACGAAGGGTGCCTGCGAAGCTATTCGTTGGTGGATTAAAGACGGTGGCCGCGATTGCCGCCTGACCAAAGGCCAGAAGAATGGCTGCTATGGTCAGGTGGAACGGCGGGACCAGGAAAGCGCGCTGACGTGCTGGGGGATAGACCAGTGAAACCAAGCAGCATTTGTTTCATCGCGGCTGGTGTGCTGGCCGTTATGGGATTACCTGGATGGGGATGGTTCCTGTTTGTGGGAGTGATCCTCCTATGAGTCGATTCACGATAATTACCTGCGCAGTAATTATCGCGGTCATTAGCGCTTTGGGTTGGGCTATTAACCACTACCGCGATAATGCCATCACCTACAAAGACCAGCGTGATAAAGCCACTGAACAACTCATCCTAGCGAACGCGACCATCGGCGATATGCAGGTGCGCCAGCGTGACGTTGCCGCGATCGATGAGAAATACACGAAGGAATTAGCTGATGCGAAAAATCAACTTGATGACCTGCAGCATTGCGTTAGCTCTGGTAAGTGCGGGCTGCGCATCAACGCAACCTGCTCCGCGAACGGAACGGCCAGCGCCACCAGCCTGGATGATGCAACCGGCCCCCGACTTACTCACGCCGCTGAACGGGATTATTTCACCCTCAGGGAGCGAATCGAAACCAGCGGGAAAATGATTGCTGGGTTACAGGATTACATCCGGCAGCAGTGTATGAGGTGATGGCGACCATAAAAAGGCGCACTTGCAAATGCGCCTTATGAAGGCATAGCTATGGTTTAGGGAAGTATGCACTGAAGGAATAGTTCGGCTTCTGATTGCTGATTATCAGTATTCCATCATCGTCGATCCACTCCATATCCTGATAGTCGGTATCAAAATACTGGTGCCCCTCTACTGGGAGACCAAAATCGAACGTAATCTTGTTGGTCTCCAATGACACCGCCACATCGTACTCATTGCCATCAACATAGGCTACGACCTTCGCATACGGTTCTCTGCTGATCTGGCAGTGGCTGCGGCAGGATTGTGCGGCAATTACTGACTCAATACTCATAACAACTCCTGTTTGAAGTAGGTATGCTATCAATGTATACAAAGCATGACTGCTATTACAGCAGATATTCACTGAGTGCCTGTCATAATGCTTTCCGCTACAATTACCTCATAACAAAGCGAGGTGAAGATGGTTACAGATTATATTGCCTACGAGTCTATGGTAGCGGCGCGAGAGACTGCCAAATGGACCTTTTGGATTATGTGGGCTACATGGTTTGCAGGTGCAGCTACATTTAGTGCGGTTGTTGTCTCCTTATGGCTTGCTAGGCGCGGTGAAAAAATAGATATCAAATGTACAGTAGGAGAACGAGATTTAATCATTAAAAATGTAGTGGGCAGCCAAGTTAAAAAAGGTATTGCTATCGAAATAATCAACAGAACACGCTTTGCGATCACTATATCAAATGTTGGCTGGGACTGTGGTAAAGGTGTCTATTTTACCCAAATGTTCGGAGATAAAGAGTCAGATACACTCCCTAAAAAAATTGATTACGGAGAAAGGTGTTTTCTTTGGATTGATCTGAATGAAGCTGATAATTGGTATTATCAGATTTCTAAGAAACTTTTAAGTAATGGGAATGAGAAAAGAATCAAAGGTATGAAATTATTGGTTTCCACTACTACAACCAAACCATTTTTGTTTAAACCAGAAAAAAATCTTCTATCTAATTTATCTCAAGCCATAGAGAAAAACAGGACAGAATCCTAACTCCGCCTTCGGGCGGTTTTTTATTACCACCCTAATTTCATCCCAGAGATCCGTTTTTGAAAAAATGGAAGTCATAACCATAATGACGCAAGAGATAATTATTATCGTTTACGGGTCCTTTCCGGCATATCGATGCGCTACGGGGCGGCGTCCGCGCAGATTATCGCTATTTATGAAATTTTTCCGGGAAGGATGTCCGGTTTGTTTTGTCTTTAACATATTGAAATTAAAGAGAAGTGATTAACTATGAACCGGACATGTGGTTTTTTACATCACTTTCCGGATAGTTCCGCCGTTTGAAGTGGGAGAGCAGGTTAGAAATAGATGAGGTGACGTGTGGCAACTCAGGTGGAGGTGGCGGAACATTTACGCCTGACGGAACGGCAGTTGCGCAGGTTGCAGAAATTACCAGGCGCGCCGGTTCCAAAAAAACGGGGCGAGCTTGATACGGACGAGTGGCGTTATTTTTATCTTTCTTACCTTCAGCGTAATCGCAATTCCCGTACGGATGACGACAGTGGTGATGACGATCATGAAGAGAAATTGTTAGTTGCCAGAATTGAACTCACTTCAGAACAGGCTATCGCACAGAGATTAAAAAACCAGATAGCTGAGCACAAGGTTATTGATACCGCCTTCTCTATTTTTGCTTTGTCCCGATTATCCGGGGAGCTGGCATCTGTTTTGGACAGTATTCCGCTTTCGATGCAAAGAAAATTCCCTGAGTTAACCGATCGGCAATTGGCTTATCTAAAAGAGCTGGTTGCTAAAGGGGCTAATAAATGCGTTGAGTCAGCGGAGAAAATGCAGGATTTTGCGGATGAGTATTACAGAAATACAGATGAATAATTTTGTGCAGGCGGTGAGGGAAGGTCTCTCTGTCCTGAAGCGACCATTACCGATGACACCCGTCGAATGGGCAGACGAAAACTACTATTTGCCAAAAGAATCGGCATACCAGGAAGGGCGATGGGAAACCCTGCCATTCCAGGTGGCAATTATGAATGCGATGGGGAATGACTACATCCGTGAGGTGAATGTCGTTAAATCAGCGCGCGTTGGCTATTCAAAGATGCTTCTTGGCGTCTACGCCTACTTTATCGAACACAAGCAGCGTAATTCTCTGATCTGGCTGCCCACCGATGGTGATGCTGAGAACTTTATGAAGTCTCACGTAGAACCCACTATCCGGGATATCCCTTCGCTTTTGTCGCTTGCCCCCTGGTACGGTAAAAAGCACCGCGATAATACGCTCAGCATGAAGCGTTTTTCCAACGGTCGTGGTTTCTGGTGCCTGGGTGGAAAGGCGGCGAAAAACTACCGTGAGAAATCTGTAGATGTTGCCGGCTACGATGAACTGGCGGCATTCGATGAAGATATCGAAAAAGAGGGGTCGCCAACTTTCCTCGGTGATAAACGTATTGAAGGCTCTGTCTGGCCGAAATCAATTCGAGGTTCAACACCCAAGATAAAGGGAACCTGCCAGATTGAGCGAGCCGCCAGTGAATCCGGGCACTTCATGCGATTTCATGTTGCCTGCCCGCACTGCGGGGAAGAGCAATATCTGAAATTCGGCGACAGGGAAACGCCATTTGGGTTTAAGTGGACGCCAGGCGAACCGGCCAGCGTGTTTTATCTCTGTGAGCATAATGCCTGTGTGATTAAACAGCAGGAACTCGATTTCTCAGAGGCCCGCTATATCTGTGATGAAACGGGGATCTGGACGCGCGATGGCCTGAACTGGTTTGCATCCTCTGGTACCGAAATTGACCCACCTGACAGTGTCACATTCCATATCTGGACGGCATACAGCCCGTTTACCACCTGGGTGCAGATAGTGAAAGACTGGCTCAAGACGAAAGGAGACACAGGGAAGCGTAAAACCTTCGTGAATACCACGCTGGGTGAAACGTGGGAGCCGAAGATCGGCGAACGTCCTGATGCAGAGGTAATGGCGGAAAGGAAAGAGCATTTCTCGGCGTCTGTCCCGGACCGGGTGGCCTACCTGACTGCCGGAATAGATTCACAGCTCGATCGCTACGAAATGCGCGTCTGGGGTTGGGGACCGGGTGAAGAAAGTTGGCTTATTGACCGGCAGATCATCATGGGGCGTCATGATGATGAGGCGACACTCACCAGGGTGGATGAGGCGATTAATAAAACCTACACCCGAAAAAATGGCGTAGAGATGTCTATATCCCGTATTTGCTGGGATATCGGCGGTATCGATCCAACTATTGTGTATAACCGCTCGAAAAAGCACGGTCTGTTTCGCCTGATCCCTATCAAGGGAGCTTCTGTGTACGGAAAACCTGTCGCCAGCATGCCGCGTAAACGGAATAAGAACGGTGTTTACCTGACGGAAGTGGGCACGGACACAGCGAAAGAGCAGATTTATAACCGTTTCACTCTACAGCCTGAAGGTGATGAACCTCTTGCCGGTGCGGTGCATTTCCCCAATAACCCGGATATTTACGATCTGGCAGAAGCGCAGCAGCTTACCGCAGAAGAACAGGTTGAAAAATGGGTGGACGGTAAGAAGAAGATCATGTGGGACAGCAAAAAGCGACGAAATGAGGCTCTGGACTGCTTTGTCTATGCGCTTGCGGCCCTTCGGATCAGCATTTCGCGATGGCAGTTGAACCTCGATTCTCTTTTGGCGAGTCTGCTGGAGGAAGAGACGGGGCGAACCACTAACAAGACCCTGGCGGACTATGCTCGGGCATTATCTGGAGACGAATAATGGCGACACAGACTGATCTGGATGCCGCCCGCGCTGCGTTGCATGACCTCATGATGGGAAAGCGGGTGGCAACGGTGCAAAAAGACGGTCGGCGGGTTGAGTTCACCGCGACCTCAGTCACTGACCTGAAAAAATACATTGCCGAGCTTGAGTCACAGGTTGGCACCACTCCACGACGCCGGGGACCGGCAGGATTTTACGCATGAAAACACCTGCTTTGTTAGGGCCGGACGGTAAAACCGCATTGCGGGACTACGCCGGGTATCACGGTGGTGCTGGTGGCTTTGGCGGTCAGTTACGCGCCTGGAACCCACCGAGCGAAAGCGCGGATGCTGCGTTATTGCCTAATTTATCCCGTGGTAATGCGCGAGCTGATGATCTGGTTCGTAATAATGGTTATGCGGCAAACGCCGTGCAGCTTCATCAGGATCACATTGTCGGTTCCTTCTTCCGACTGAGTTACTGCCCGAGCTGGCGTTATCTCGGTATCAAAGAAGAAGAAAGCCGCGCATTTGCCAGGGAGGTGGAGGCCGCCTGGTATGAGTATGCGGAAGATGATTTTTGCGGGATCGATGCTGAGCGCAAGCGGACGTTTACGATGATGATCCGCGAAGGTGTCGCGACTCATGCATTTAACGGCGAGCTGTGTGTCCAGCCCACCTGGGACAGTGATTCAACGCGGCTCTTCCGGACACAGTTCAAGATGGTAAGCCCGAAACGCATCAGCAACCCCAATAATGCCGGAGACACGCGAAACTGTCGGGCGGGTGTCAGAACCAACGACGGTGGTGCTGCACTTGGCTATTACGTCTGCGAGGACGGCTATCCGGGATGGATGGCGCAGAAATGGTCCTACATTCCGCGCGAGCTGCCCGGCGGCCGTCCGTCCTTTATCCATGTATTTGAACCGCTGGAGGATGGACAGACGCGCGGAGCCAACGCGTTTTACAGCGTCATGGAGCAAATGAAAATGCTCGATACGCTGCAAAATACGCAGCTCCAGAGCGCTATCGTTAAGGCGATGTATGCGGCCACGATAGAAAGTGAGCTGGATACGCAAACCGCGATGGACTTTATTCTCGGCTCTGACAGCAAAGACCAGCAGAGCAAGATGACGGGCTGGCTGGGTGAAATGGCCTCGTATTACACCGCTGCGCCGGTTCGCCTTGGTGGCGCGAAGGTTCCTCACCTGATGCCGGGCGACTCCCTGAATCTTCAGTCAGCACAGGATACGGATAACGGCTATTCGACCTTTGAGCAATCGCTGCTGCGTTACATTGCGGCAGGGCTTGGGGTGTCCTATGAGCAACTCTCGCGAAACTATTCGCAGATGAGCTACTCCACGGCTCGTGCCAGTGCTAACGAGTCCTGGGCGTTCTTTATGGGCCGCCGCAAGTTCGTTGCAGCCCGGCAGGCCTGTCAGATGTTTGTGTGCTGGCTGGAGGAGGCCATTGTCCGCCGGGTGGTGACGTTGCCATCCAGAGCACGATTCAGTTTTCAGGAAGCGAGAACAGCCTGGGGTAATGCCAACTGGATAGGCTCAGGCCGTATGGCAATAGATGGGCTGAAGGAAGTGCAGGAGGCCGTAATGCTCATTGAAGCGGGGCTGAGCACCTATGAGAAGGAGTGTGCAAAGCGCGGAGACGACTATCAGGAAATATTTTCGCAGCAGGTACGTGAAACGATGGAACGTCGCGCTGCTGGTCTAAAGCCTCCAGCCTGGGCGGTTTCTGCCTTTGAGTCTGGACTGAAGAAATCAAATGAGGAGGAGAACGATGACGCCCGAGCTGCGTAATCTCCCGCATATCGCCAGTATGGCTTTCAATGAGCCGCTATTACTTGAACCCGCCTATGCGCGGGTTTTCTTTTGCGCGCTTGCTGGCCAGTTGGGTATTACCCGCCTGACCGACACCGTGTCAGGCGTGACCCTTGGCGCAGAGCAGATGGCTGAACCGCTGGCGCTCTTTGGCGATGATGATGACATGGAGCCAAAACCGGCACGAAGCTACCAGGTCACTAACGGGATCGCAGTGCTGCCGGTATCCGGGACTCTGGTCAGTAAAACCCGCGCTCTCCAGCCATATTCGGGGATGACGGGTTACAACGGCATTATCGCCCGTCTTCAGCAGGCCATCAGTGATCCGGGTGTTGACGGCATCCTTCTGGATATGGACACCCCTGGCGGAATGGTGGCGGGGGCTTTTGACTGTGCGGACATTATTGCCCGTATGCGCGATATCAAACCCATCTGGGCGCTGGCCAACGATATGAACTGCAGCGCAGGCCAACTGATTGCCAGTGCTGCCTCGCGCCGGCTTGTGACACAGACAGCCAGAACGGGATCGATTGGGGTCATGATGGCCCATAGCAATTACGGTGCAGCCCTGAAAACCAGCGGTGTCGAGGTCACGCTGATTTACAGCGGCGATCACAAGGTAGACGGGAACCCCTACGAGAAATTACCCAAAGAAGTACGCGCAGATTTTCAGGCGCGCATTGATGCTACCCGGCAGATGTTCGCTGAAAAGGTGGCGGGTTATACCGGCATGTCGGTCCAGGCCGTTCTGGACACTGAAGCGGCTGTATTTTCAGGCCAGGAATCAGTAGACAACGGCCTGGCGGAGCAGCTGGTCAACAACATGGATGCGCTGAACGTTATGCGCGATGCAATTAATAAACGAACGATGATTTCCCGAGGAGGAAGCATGAAAGGTACTACTGCATCCGCAGATACCACTCAACCAGCAGCAACCGTTGCTGCTAACCAGCCCGTGGCCACAGCTGACGCACCCGCTGTGGTCATTGACCCTGCAACTACCGCATCGGTTGATGTGAGCAGCCAGGTCGCGGCGGCGGTCGCTGCTGAAAACGGCCGCATTATGGGGATCCTGAACTGTGAAGAGGCAAAAGGGCGCGAATCACAGGCACGCGCACTGGCTGAAACGCCAGGCATGACGGTGGAGAGTGCGCAGCGCATTCTTGCCGCCGCGCCTCAGAGTGCTCAGGCCCGCACGGATACCGCGCTGGATCGTCTGATGGAAACAGCACCCGGCACCGTAGCGGCAGGGAGTTCATCTGCTGATGCGGGTGACGATTTGTTAAATACGCCTGTTTAAGAGGTCAACATGTCTAACACTGAACAATTTACACACATCCAGCCCCTCGGGAATAGTGATCCGGCGCATACCGGGTATGCCCCTGGCGAACTGACGGCGGCAACACCGGCGATGACGCCACTGATGCTGGATGCCACCTCCGGCAAACTGACGGTCTGGGATGGTCAGCATGCGGGCGCGGCCTGTGGCGTGCTGGCAGTTTCTGCCGACCAGAGCACCGCCGAACTGGCGTTCTATAAGTCCGGCTCATTCCGCATTGAAGATGTGCTCTGGCCGGATGCGGTGACGGATGAACATATCAAGCGCAATGCATTTACGGGCACAGCTATCAGCATCGTCTGACACCTTTCTGAACTGCAACCATCATCCATAGAAGCCGCCATCGCGGCTTTTTTTACGGGAAAAATCTATGTCAATTTACACTACAGCCCAACTTCTGGCGGTCAATGAGAAGAAATTCAAGTTTGACCCGCTTTTCCTGCGCATCTTCTTCCGTGAAAGCTACCCCTTCAGCACTGAGAAGGTTTATCTGTCGCAGATCCCGGGCATGGTCAACATGGCGCTGTACGTTTCACCTGTTGTTTCCGGCAAGGTCATCCGTTCCCGCGGCGGTGCAACGTCTGAGTTTACGCCGGGTTACGTCAAGCCGAAGCATGAAGTAAACCCGCAGATGACGCTGCGTCGCCTGCCAGATGAAGATCCGCAAAACCTGGCTGACCCGGCTTACCGTCGCCGTCGCATTATCCTGCAGAACATGAAGGATGAAGAACTGGCAATTGCCCAGGTGGAGGAGAAGCAGGCCGTTGCTGCCGTCCTTAACGGTAAATACACCATGACCGGCGAAGCGTTTGAACCGGTTGAGGTGGATATGGGGCGCAGTACCGGAAACAACATCATTCAGGCTGGCGCCGCGGCCTGGAGCGGTCGCGACAAAGAAACCTATGACCCGACAGACGATATCGAAGCCTACGCGTTGAACGCCAGCGGTGTGGTCAATATCATCGTCTTTGATCCGAAAGGCTGGGCATTGTTCCGTTCGTTCAAGGCGGTAAAAGAGAAGCTCGACACCCGTCGTGGCTCTAACTCTGAACTGGAAACGGCGCTGAAGGATCTGGGCGAAGCCGTCTCCTATAAGGGGATGTATGGCGATGTGGCCATTGTCGTCTACTCCGGGCAGTACATTGAAGACGACACTAAAAAGAACTACCTGCCGGATTTGAGCATGGTGCTGGGTAATACCCAGGCGCGCGGGCTGCGCACTTACGGCTGCATTCAGGATGTGGATGCCCAGCGTGAAGGTATTAATGCCTCCGCGCGTTACCCGAAAAACTGGGTGCAGACCGGTGACCCGGCGCGTGAGTTCACCATGATCCAGTCCGCACCGCTGATGCTGCTGGCCGATCCGGATGCGTTTGTGTCAGTCAAACTCGCCTGATTTCATTCTGTGGCCCTTCGGGGCCCTGTTTCGGAGCTGTTCTCATGACAGAAAAAGAAAAGTTGATCGCCCGCCTTAATGAGCTTGGCGTGCAGCTCGGCCGGGAAGTGAATACCGGCGGCACCATTCAGGAGCTCTCAATGCGCATTGCGGAGCTGGAGGAAGAACTGGATGGCGGCACGGATACCGATGGCGTTGAAAATGGTGGCGTGAGTGACGGAGCGACATCACCCGGCACCGTAGAACCTGTGGCGCCAGCGAATACTGTGTTAACCAGCAGTACTGATGACGCGCTGGTGGCCGTCGAAACGCTGGCCACGCTGCACATTGAGGCACTGCACGCGACACGCGATGAACCGGTCTCTATTGTGGAGGCGGGAACGGTGATCCGCGTGACAGAAACGGATGCGGACAGCCTGGTTGCGCTCGGACTGGTCCGCCAACACTGACAGGGGGCTGTGTGGCTGATTTCGATAACCTTTTTGATGCTGCAATCACACAGGCCGATGACACTATTCGGCAGGTTATGGGGACTTCGGCAACGGTAACGTCCGGCGCGATTTCTGGCGTCACGTTGAGTGGCGTTTTCGATGATCCGGAAAATATCGGTTACGCCACACCCGGTGTCCGTGTCGAGGGGACCAGCCCGTCGCTGTTTGTGAAATCAGCAGTGATTGAGCAGTTGGCGCGGCTGGACACGCTGGATATTAACGGCAAGCCGTTCTGGGTTGAACGTATTGGCCCGGATGATTGCGGATCCTGCCTTATCTGGTTAGGGACGGGTTCTCCTCCCGCATCAACCCGTCGCCGTTAAGGACACATGATGTCGATAAAAGGGCTTGAACAGGCTATGGCGAACCTGAACAGCATCAGCACCACGGCGGTTCCTCGCGCTTCGGCGCAGGCGGTCAACCGTGTGGCCATCCGGGCGGTTAGCCGAAGCGTTGCGGTGGTGTCGAAAGAAACCCGGGTTCCCCGAAAACTGGTGAAGCAACGCGCCAGGATAAAGCGTGCCACGACGAAAAAGCCAAGAGCGCTCATCCGGGTTAACCGGGGCAATCTGCCGGCGATAAAACTGGGAACCGCCAGCGTGCGATTATCACGCCGAAAACGGGATAAAAAAGGGGCCAATAGCGTATTGCGAATTGGCCCTTTTCGTTTCCCGGGTGGCTTTATTCAGCAACTGAAGAATGGTCGCTGGCACGTCATGCGGCGGACATCCAAACCCCGCTACCCGATAGAGGTGGTCAGCATTCCACTGGCTGCTCCCCTGACGACCGCATTTAAAGATGAGCTGCCAAAGCTCATTGAATCGGATATGCCCAAAGAACTGCGGGCATCCCTTAAAAACCAACTCAGGCTGATTCTGAAACAATGAAACACAGTGATATCCGAAGGGCCATCATCCATGCGCTGGAGAGCAGCATTGGTGAGGAGGCTCTCTACTTTGACGGGCGTCCGGCAGTACTCGAGGAGGGCGACTTTCCGGCTCTCGCTATCTATCTGACGGATGCCGAATATACCGGTGAAGAGCTCGATGCGGATACCTGGCAGGCTACGCTGCATGTCGAAATCTTTTTACCGGCGCAGGTGCCGGATTCAGATCTGGATAACTGGATGGAGTCCCGAATTTATCCGGTGCTGAGCGATGTGCCAGGGCTTGTCGGGCTTATCACCAACATCGTGCAGCAGGGTTATGACTACCAGCGCGATGATGATCTTGGGCTGTGGAGTTCGGCTGATTTGAAATATTCCATTACTTACGAAATGTGAGGACGTAATGACTACACCAAACCCACTGGCGCCGGTAAAGGGTGCCACCACCACGCTCTGGATTTATTCCGGAACGGGTAACCCGTTTGCCAACCCGGTATCGGATACCGACTGGACGCGCCTGGCGAAGATTAAAGACCTGCAGCCTGGCGAACTGACCGCCGAATCAAACGACGATACTTATCTTGACGATGAAGACGCCGACTGGACGGCTACCGCACAGGGCCAGAAATCGGCGGGTGAGGCCAGTTTTACGCTGGCCTGGAAACCGGCGGAAAGCGGTCAGCAGGATCTGGTTCGCTGGTTCGACGACGGTACCGTGCTGGCATATAAAATCAAATACCCGAATGGTGCTGTTGATGTGTTCCGCGGCTGGGTAAGTAGCCTCGGCAAAACGGTCACGGCAAAAGACACCATCACTCGCTCGGTCAAAATCAGCAACAACGGTAAGCCGGGACTGGCTGAAGAAAGCGCAGCGGCGGTGATTGATGTCACCGGTGTAACTCTGGATAAATCCACCGCCACCGTTGCTGTTGCGGCGACCACTACGTTGCATGTCACCGTGGCGCCAGCCAGCGCCAGCGATAAATCATTCCGCGCCACCACAACGGATGCCGGGATCGTGACGGTGTCGGTGGCCGATACGGTGTTGACGGTTACCGGCATAGCAGCCGGTTCGGCTGACATTATTGTGATGACCAACGACGGGCTGTTTGTTGCGACTTGCAGCGTCACCGTTTCCTGATAACCGGGGCTTTGGCCCCGCTTCCTAGAGTACCCCATGTTTTTAAAAACAGAACCGTTCGAGCGCAACGGTGTGACCGTCACACTCTATGAACTGTCGGCGTTGCAGCGTATTGAGCATCTTGAACACCTGAAAACGCTGGAAACAGTCACTGATGCAGACATGCAGGCTGCGTTGAATATGACGATTACCTCCGGCGCGCTGCTGGTGGCCATGTCGCTTTGGCATGCGCATCCCCTGAAAGGAACGCACAACACGCAGAAGGAAGATGTTGAGCGGATCCAGAAGGAAGTATTGATGACCTGGCCGCTGGAGTTTATTGCCGAAGCGGAGTACAGCGTGAAACTGCTGTCCGGCATGGTGCCGCAACCGGAAGCCAATCCATCACAGGATGATGCGGTAACCGAGCCGGTCAGTCTGGAAAAGCCCTCGCCAGTGAGCTGACCTTCGTCCTGAAACTGGCGCGTGAATTTCGCCGGCCGGACTGGCGCGCCATGCTTGCTGGTATGTCGTCAACGGAATACGCCGACTGGCGAACGTTCTACCAGGACAACTTTTTCAATGATGCACAGCTGGACGCACATTTTTCCTCCCTGCTGTACACCGTCATCACCGCATTTGACCCCAAAACTACATCTACCCCTGCCAGCTTCAGCCTGCTGTCACCTTCAGCGGAGGATATTACCGACGATGAACCGGGTGATGCCATGCTGATGGCGAAGGCCGAGGGCATTTCAGGAGGCGTTCGCTATGGCCCAGACGGCAGTGGGTGACCTGGTCGTTAACCTTGACGTTAACTCGTCAAAGTTCAATGAACAGATGGAATACGTTAAACGGCAGTTTAAGCAGACCGGAGACGCAGCGAATGATGCCGCGCTGAAGGTTCAGCAGTCCTTCACGCGCCAGGAGAGCGCCGCGAAAAAGGCCGGTATTTCGATCGGCCAGTACAATGCTGCGATGCGCATGCTGCCGGCACAGTTCACGGATATTGCGACTCAGCTGGCGGGCGGGCAAAGTCCCTGGCTTATTCTGCTGCAGCAGGGCGGACAGGTGAAAGATTCCTTCGGCGGTATCATTCCGACATTCCGCGCGCTGCTGGGCTCAATATCACCTGTGATGGTCGGTATCGGAGCGCTGGCAACGGCTACCGGCGCGGTAGTTTATGCCTGGTTTCAGGGCTCGGCCACACTCTCCGATTTCAATAAAACGCTGGTCTTGTCCGGAAATACTGCCGGACTGACCTCCAACCGTATGCTGGTGCTGGCGAAATCCGGCGAGCAGGCTGGGCTGACGTTTAACCAGACCAGCAGCGCACTCACCGAACTGGTAAACGCCGGCGTGCGTACCGGTGCCCGGTTCGATGACATGAGCCAGGCGGTCGCGAAATTTACCGAGGCGTCGGGTGTGCCTGTCGATAAGGTGGCTGCCGCGTTCGGGAAACTGACGAACGATCCGACCTCTGGTCTGATTGCCATGGCGCAGCAGTTCCACAACGTCACGGCAGAGCAGATTGCCTATGTGGCCCAGTTACAACGCTCGGGGGATGAGGCCGGAGCGCTGCAGGCGGCGAACGATGCGGCGACGAATGGTTTCCGCGAGCAGACCAAAAGTCTCCGCGACAATATGGGCTCGATCGAATCTGCTGCCGACAGCCTTAAGCGCGCATTTAAATCGATGTGGGATGCGGCGCTGGATATCGGGCGCCCTGACACCACCCAGGAGATAGTTGCCAAAGCCGAAGCTGCATTTAAGCGGGCGGATGAGGTCTGGAATCTCCGCAAAGGCGACCGCTATGTGAATGACGATGCGCGCGCCAGCTACTGGAACGATCGCGAATCGGCGCGGCTGGCGTTGGAGATGGCACAGCAGCAGGCCAGTGTCGCGAAAGCCACCGAGGACAATGCCGCACGCGAGGCAGTGATTGAATCTGATCGCCAGAAATATGCCGCGCAGGCTCAGTCAAATTATGCGAAGACACAAAGCGCACTGGAGAAATACACCGCGCGCCAGAATGAGCTGAACAAGGCGTTGAAGGAAGGGCGGATCCTTCAGGCGGACTACAACATCAACCTTGAAGCCGCCAAAAAGGAATACGACGACTCACTGAAGAAGCCTAAAAAGCCGTCAGCAGTGAAAACGCCGGCAGGTGTGAAAAGTGTCGATACAGCCAGCGCGCAGACTCTGGAACTTGAAGCGCAATTACGCACGCTTCAGGAGCATAAGAGCATCACGGATACCATCAGCCAGCAGCGGCAGGAGCTGTGGAAACAGCAATCCCGCTTTTCTGTACTGGAAGAGGCCGCTAAAAAGCGTGCGCTGACCACTGATGAAAAGTCGGTGCTGGCGAACAAAGATGAGGTGCTGGCGCGGGCGGAGGTGAATGCCCGGCTTGGCGATCAGATTGTTGCCCAGGAACGGTTGAACCGCCTGCAGGATAGCTCGCAGAAATACGTTACCCAGATTGGTGAGAAAACCAGGGCGCTGGTGGCCGGCGGCAGCATGAGCAGCCGCGGTGCGCAGCGGCAGAATGAAGAGGCACAACTGCGGCAGGGCTGGATGAATGCTGGTGGCACGGATGCGGATCAGGGCTATCAGAATGAGCTGGCAGCGCTCAGGGAGTACTACGCCGCACAGGATGAGTTGCGGGACGACTGGAAAGCCGGGGCGAAATCAGCCTGGGCGGATTACGCTGATTCGGCGGCTGATGCCTATGGTTCAATGAAGTCTGCCGCTTCCGCTACGTTCGACGGTATCAGCCAGAACATGGCTGACATGCTGACAACAGGAAAGGCGAACTGGGCAGACTTTACCCGTTCCACGCTGTCAATGCTGACGCAAATCCTGATGAAACAGGCCATGGTGGGTCTTGTTAACTCGGCAACCTCGGCACTGGGGTTTGCGGGGGGCGGCTATACCGGATCCGGCGGCAAGTATGAGCCTGCTGGTGTTGTTCACCGTGGGGAGTTTGTCTTCACCCAGGAGGCTACCAACCGGATCGGTGTTGGCAATCTTTATCGCATGATGCGCGGTTATGCGACTGGAGGCCTGGTAGGGGGAAGCGGTGGTGGGATTGCTTCTCCGTTCGGCGTCAGCGTATATGCACCTGTTTCCGTGACAACGGGCCAGAGTGAATCCGGTCAGCAGAAGGGGAGCGGTGACGCACTGGGCAAAGCCTATCAGCAGGTGATCGACAGCTCTGTCCGGGCGGGAATCGCGAAGGCAATACAACCAGGCGGTATGATCTGGAATGCCAATAAACAGAGGTAACCAATGGCGATTGAACATTTTGGCTGGCGCATTAAGGCATCCAGCCAGCCAACACTGAAAAGCAAAGATGTGGTGCGCTCGGCACAGTTCGGCGATGGTTATAAACAGGTATCTGGTTCCGGTCTGAACGATGAAACGCTTAGCTATGAATTTTCTTTTAGTGGCGATCCGCAAACTGTCCGGGATATCCATACTTTCCTGCGGCGCCACAAAACGAAGTCCTTTTCGTTCACTCCGCCTGGCGGTGAGCTCACCCTCTGGCGGGTAGAGGCTGACAGCCTGCAGCGCGTTACCAAAAGTAAAACGGTGGAAACCGTATCGGCCACGTTTGAACAGGCGTTTGCACCATGAGCTTAAACAGTGATTATCAGAAACTCGAGCCGGGTAATGTCATCCGGCTTTTTGATGTCGACGGTACCGCTTTTGGTGTTGCCGACGTTCTACGCTTCCATGCGCATAATATTGCTCATACGCCGGACGAAATCACCGCCGCCGGCGGGGATGAGGACAAGCTACCTGCAAAATCTATCTGGTGGCAGGGGCAGGAATATAAACCCTGGCCCTGTGAGATAGAAGGGATAGAAACGGCTACCGATGGTACGAGCGCTCAGCCAACATTGTCGGTCGCGAACCTGGATAGCTCCATCACCGCGCTGTGTCTTGCGTATGACGATTTACTGCAGGCGAAAGTCACTATTCACGATACGCTGGCGCAGTATCTTGATGCGGCAAATTACCCGGAGGGAAACCCGGCGGCGGATCCGCAGCAGGAAAAACTGAAGGTGTTTTACATCGACGCCAAGGACAGTGAAACCAATGAGGTCGTGGCTTTCAAACTCTCCAGCCCGATGGACCTTCAGGGGCTGATGATCCCGACCCGGCAGCTTCATTCGCTTTGCACCTGGTGCATCCGCAATAAGTACCGATCCGGCGACGGCTGCGATTACGCCGGCGCGCGCTATTTCGATAAGCACAACAACCCGGTTGATGATCCCTCACTGGATGAATGCAATGGAACGCTGACGGCCTGTAAGCTCCGGTTCGGTGAAGATAACGAACTATCACATGGCGGATTCGTTGGAACATCACTAATCAGGAGCTGATATGCGTCAGAAAATTATCGACGCCATCATGGCGCATGCTGCCGCTGAGTACCCGCGTGAGTGCTGCGGCGTCGTGGCGCAAAAAAGCCGGGTTCAGCGCTATTTCCCATGCCGCAATCTTGCCGCGGCGCCAGAGGAAAATTTCCACCTGTCGCCGGAGGATTACGCAGCTGCCGAGGATTGGGGGACGGTGATAGCCATCGTTCACAGCCACCCGGACGCCACGACACAACCGAGCGAACTGGATAAGGCCCAGTGTGACGCGACGCTGTTACCCTGGCACATCGCCAGCTGGCCGGAAGGTGATATCCGTACCATTCAGCCGCGCGGGGAGTTACCGCTGCTGGAACGTCCGTTTGTGCTCGGGCATTTCGATTGCTGGGGGCTGGTGATGAGCTATTTCCGGCAGACCCACGGCATCGAGCTGCATGATTACCGTGTTGATTACCCCTGGTGGGAAAACAACTATCCGGAAAACTTTTACCGTGATTGCTGGTATGAGTGTGGGTTCCGGGAATTTACCGGGCCGCCGCGCGCCGGCGACATGGTGATCATGCAGGTTCAGGCCGATAAGTGGAATCACGCGGGAATACTGCTTGAGGGCAATATGCTCCTGCACCACTTATATGGGCATCTGAGCCAGCGTGTTCCGTATGGCGGCTATTGGCAGGAACGGACAATGAAGGTTCTGCGTTTTAAGGATTTTGTTTAAGCCCACTTAGGTGGGCTTTTTTGACCACAAAACGTCGGCCTTTTCATTCGTAATGAACAGTTAAATTGTGCAGTATGGGCCTATCGCGAAAAAGCAATTTTGTTCTTTTATAATTAGGCGGTCTTTTTGTTTGGATCATTCGGGAATAATTATGACAAACCCATCTGCATCCCAAACATCCCTTGGTACCTGATACCCTAACTCTTCCAAGCGATTGAATGTCGGTTGGAAAACAGATAAGAAATCATCGTCGTTTAGACCTTCAAGATCTAAATCGTGGAGTTCAACGCTGAAGCGGGAGTGGCCCAGTTTTAGTTTTTTACTTATCTCAGCAAATGTTCTTTTGAAAATAATTCTCGAAAGTTCTTCCTTGGCTTTTCGTATGATGGCAATAGCCTCTTTAGCTGAAATTTGTTTATCAGCCGGGATTTCGCTTACAAAACTAGCTTCCAATCTTTGAACAATTTCCGCATTCATTGAACGTGCATTGTTTTTAGCTGTTTCTTCAATTTTTTCTTTTAATTCAATTGGTAATCTAATTCTTAACTGAGGATCTTCTCTGCTCATGCTGTCCGCCTAATTCAAAAAATTCACAATATGTAAATTATGCCCCACGGTGGGGTTGACAGCAATGGCGCACGGTGTGACACTTATCTTGCGGCCTCACGGTGGGGCATTTAGTGGAGGGGTTATGGAAAAAGCAAAAGACATGTATCAGCGAAAAGTTCGCTTCCCTGAGGATGTGCGAAAGGCTATCGAACAAAACGGTGAAGAAGAGTGCCGCCAGTTCAATACAGAGCTGATCTATCAGTTGAGAAAGGTTTATGGGCTGAGTGGTGAGAAAAGTGCTCAAGCATAAAAACGACGAAGCCCCAGCTACTTGCGATAGCCAGGGCCTCTTATCGAACAATCCTGCGTAGGAAATATCGACATGAACAGTGTAACGAAAACAGAGCTGAAGTTCCATGATGTATCTATTCAGAGCATTTCTGATGTAGATGGCATTTGGCTTACCGCGAATCAAATTGGGTTTGCATTACAGTACGCAGATGATAAGGCTGTGCAGCGTATCTACTCCAGACATGCCGATGAATTTACAGAAAGGATGTCGAGGGTGGTCAAGTTGACCACCCCTAGTGGTCTTCAGGAAACTCGCGTTTTTTCGCTACGTGGCGCACATATGGTTGCCATGTTTGCAAGAACTCCAGTTGCTAAAGAATTCAGGCGTTGGGTGTTAGACATCCTAGATCGTGAAGTGTCGATCAATATCCCAACAACGAAAAAGGCTAGTGAACGAGAAATTCATGCACACAATGTGAATGCCATGTTTGGGTATTTCGAGATTATGTGTGAAGCATGGTTTAGCCAGATAGAACCGGCATTGAAGGCGGTTGAGTCACCACTCGCAGGTCGACTTCATGATCGCTTTAATGATGGCGCCGCGTTTATGCACATGATTAAGACACATGCTGAACTTCAGCTTCAGGAGGGTGAAAGACCGAGAATCTATTGAATTTGCTATGTAGCAAATAGAAAAGCCGATAGTTCGAGCTATCGGCTATCCATAAATCTGTCATAAGGGTCCAACCAATGACTTCATTAAATTTAGCATCAAAGGGTAGCGTTGTCACCGAGAAAACCATTGACAGTCAGTATCTGCTGGAGATGGTGAATGCCGCGCGAAAGCAGTGCGGTGAGCCAGCTGTCCGAAACAACAAGTTTATTGAAAAAGTTGTCGATGAGCTTGATGGGGAGACCTACACAAAAAGTGTAGGTCGTAAAAACGGTCAAGACATTGAAGTAATTACAATGTCCATCAAGCAAGCGCTCCGCGTGGCTGCTCGTGAGTCGAAAGCTGTTCGGCGTTCTCTGGTTGATAAGCTGGAAGATATGCAGGTATTACCTGCGATGCCAAAAAGCAACACAGGTATCACTGAGTACCGATTGGCTAAGGCTGAACAGTTGAAGGCCCAGGCATTAGAGAAGAATATCGCGAGCGCGCGGGAAATCATTAGTCTGCTTCCTCGACTGGATCCGATGGCGCATCAGGTGCTCACGGCATCGTTGATTAATCCTCTTATTGGTTATGACGCTATCCCGTTGCCTGTGATCGAGGAGCATTACCATACTGCGGGTGAGGTGGGGGAGATGCTGGGGGTTTCTGCCCAGAAAATTGGGCGCGTTGCTAACGCACACAAGCTGAAGACAGATGCGCACGGCAAGTTCTTTCTGGACAAGTCGGCCTACTCAAGTAAACAGGTTGAAGCGTTCCGGTACAACACTAACGGGATTGATGCGTTGCGCCACCTGATTCATGGTGCTGATGTGGCATAAATTCCAAAGCAGTTAAAATATTTTGCTATCCCAACCCGCTTAACTGCGGGTTTTGTCGTTACCGGATCCCTGCTACTCTTTTGGCAAATTGATCAAAGGTGATAGGGATATGAAAAGAGCACTAATTATAGCCTCAGTATGTATTATTGCTGGTTGTGCGACTAAGCCGGTAACAAATGAGCAAGCAAAAGATATTCCAGAAAATCAGATTATTAACAATACACTATTGGTTAAAAATGATGGGACTGGGAAGGTAATAATCAAACGCGACTCGGGCTTCATGGGTAGTGCGTGCATGACACGTGTTTATGTTGATGGAAAGGAAGTTGCTGACCTAGATACATCCCAAAAGGTAACTGTTTATCCTAAAGTTGGGGACCATATCTTTAGCGCTTGGCCTAAAGGTGTTTGCGGTGGTGGTATGAGCGAACAATCAGGTAAGGTAACAGAGGATGGCGTATTGATGTATAGGGTTGGGTATGGAACCAATGGTGACTTTGGTATTTACCCTACAGCCTTCTGACAAAATCGAATGATTTCTCAACCTCGCTTCGGCGGGGTTTTTTATTTTAGAGAGGCTAAAATGGTTGAAATAATGACGCAGATTGAACTTGGTGGAGAGCTTGGTAAAATTTTTGGAAAGACCCACTATAGGTTGATTAGTTCAGTCAAGGAGGCTGGTATTGCTCTTTCAGCTACTGTGAAAGGGTTTAAGCAATATATGATTTCCAGTAAACAACGCGGACACACTTACGCCATTTTTAAAGGTAAAAAAAATATAGGTGAAGATGATCTTGGGTACCCTGTAACAGGGGAGATTATTCGCATAGTGCCTGTAATCATTGGAAGTAAAAAGGCAGGATTATTACAGACTATCCTTGGTGCGGCCTTAGTGGTTGTAGGGGTTGTGACTCAGCAATACTACCTGGCTGCAACAGGCATTTCTTTGTCTGTTGGCGGTATTGTTCAAATGTTATCCCCGCAAACAACCGGATTAGCAAGCAAACAAAGTGCAGATAATCAGGCTTCTTATGCCTTTGGTGGCGTTACTAACACCGCGGCTCAGGGGTATCCCGTGCCACTAGGATACGGTAAGCGCCGGATCGGTGGTGCAATTATTTCTGCAGGTATTTACGTCGAAGATCAGCAATAAGTGTCTTTTATCTCCCTCTTACTTGACCACCTAACGGTGGTTTTTTTATGGGCGCAATATGGACAAAAAGAAAAGCGTTAAAGGCCGTAAAGGTGGCAGCTCAAGTTCACGCACGCCGACAGAGCAGCCTGATGATCTCCAGTCTGTTGCAAAAGCGAAACTCCTTATTGCCTTGGGTGAGGGGGAGTTTGCTGGTGGGTTAACGGCTAAAGACATTTATCTGGATGGGACTGCGCTGGAGAATGCGGATGGTTCATCGAATTTCAGTGGGGTGGCGTGGGAATTCCGCTCTGGCACCCAGGCGCAACAATATATTCAGGGTATTCCCGGTACCGAAAATGAAGTCAGTCTGGGTACCGAAATATCCAGCGCTACCGCTTGGACTCGAACTTTCACCAACACACTACTGTCCGCCGTTCGGCTGCGAATCAAATGGCCTTCGATTTACAAGCAGCAGGACAATGGGGACCTGGTGGGCTACACCATCAATTACGCCATCGACCTGCAGACTGATGGCGGTGCGTTTCAGACCGTAATAAGTACAAGTGTCACAGGTAAAACCACGTCAGGATATGAGCGCAGCCACCGCATCAATCTACCACAGGCGGGCAGCACCTGGACTCTGCGTCTTCGTAAAACGACGGCAGACGCGAACAGCGCTAAGGTGGGGGACACAATGACTTTGCAGAGCTACACGGAAGTGATCGACGCAAAGCTGCGTTATCCGAACACCGCGCTACTCTATATTGAATTTGACTCCAGCCAGTTCAACGGCTCTATTCCGCAAATCTCCTGTGAACCGAAAATGCGGGTGATCCGCGTGCCGGATAACTACGATCCAGAAACCAGGAGCTATCTCGGTACATGGACCGGGGCGCTTAAGTGGGCCTGGACTGATAACCCCGCGTGGGTGTTTTACGATCTGGTGCTGAGCGACCGTTTCGGGCTGGGTAATCGCCTGACGGCTGCCAACATTGATAAATGGTCACTCTATGAAGTGGCGCAGTATTGCGATCAGATGGTGCCCGATGGAAAAGGCGGCAGCGGGACAGAGCCACGCTATACCTGCAATGTGTATGTGCAGGACCGGAACGACGCTTACACCGTACTGCGCGATTTTGCCGCTATCTTCCGGGGGATGACCTACTGGGGCGGTGATCAGATTGTGGCGCTGGCCGACATGCCGCGCGACATTGATTTCTCCTACACGCGCGCAAACGTCATCGACGGCTTGTTTACTTACGCCAGCAGTACTACCAAAACGCGCTACACCACAGCGTTGGTTTCGTGGTCCGATCCGGATAATGCGTATGCTGATGCGATGGAGCCTGTGTTTGAGCAGCAGCTTGTTGCACGCTACGGTTTCAACCAGCTGGAAATGACCGCGATCGGCTGCACCCGGCAGTCAGAAGCCAACCGCAAGGGGCGCTGGGGCATTCTCACCAATAACAAAGACAGGGTAGTGACGTTCTCTGTCGGATTGGACGGCAATATTCCGCAGCCGGGTTACATTATCGCGGTGGCGGATGAGCTGCTCTCCGGGAAGGTCACCGGCGGTCGTATTCGCGCAGTGAATGGCCGGGTTATCGAGCTGGACCGTGTGGCTGATGCAGTCGCCGGCGATCGTCTGATACTCAACCTGCCATCCGGCGCGGCGCAAAGCAGGACGATTCAGGCGGTAAACGGTAACAAGATCACCGTTACAACGGCTTACAGTGAGACGCCGGAGCCGGAATGTGTGTGGGTTGTTGAGTCGGATGTGTTGTACGCCCAGCAGTACCGAGTGGTCAGCGTCGCCGACAATAACGACGGCACGTTTACGATCTCCGGCGCGGCTCACGACCCGGATAAATACGCCAGAATCGACACTGGCGCTATCATCGACCAGCGGCCCGTCAGTGTGATACCGCCTGGCAATCAGTCAGCGCCCGGAGATATCGCCATTGATAGCTATTCCGTGGTGCAGCAGGGGCTCAGCGTCGAAACCATGCGCGCTACCTGGTCGGCAGTCGACAATGCGATTGCCTATGAGGCGCAGTGGCGGCGCAACGATGGGAACTGGGTAAACGTGCCGCGGAGTTCAACAACCAGCTTTGAGGTGGAATCGATCTACGCAGGCCGCTATCTGGTTCGCGTCCGCGCAATCAATGCTGCGGAGATTTCATCCGGCTGGGGATACTCGGAAGAGGCAACGCTGACCGGGAAAGTAGGTAATCCGCCGAAGCCGGTTGGATTTGTGGCCACAGGTATTAACTGGGGTATCCGTCTGAACTGGGGATTCCCGGCGAACACCGCCGATACGCTGAAAACGGAAATTCAGTACACGCCAAACAGTGACCAGTCGGATCCGCTGCTGCTGAGCGATGTGCCTTATCCGTCATCCGAATACACCCAGCTTGGCCTGAAAGCAGGGCAGGAATTCTGGTACCGCGCGCAGCTGGTCGATAAAACCGGGAACGAGTCGGGCTGGACTGACTGGGTGCGCGGCCTGTCGAACGACAACGCTGATGATTACCTGGGCGATATTGCCGACGATTTCATGAAGGCCAAAGACGGTGACGCGCTGACGAGCCAGATTGACCAGAACATCGAGGGTATCCTGCAAAATGCGCTGGCCAATAACGCAACTATCGAACACCAGTGGGCGCAGTACGGTAGCGTTCGCGCCGATATTCTGGTGGTGAAAACGACAATCGCGAAAGTCGATGAGGCGATGTCAGAGCTTAAAACTCAGGTGCAGGCGCAAATCGACGATGTGACGGCCACGCTGGAAGATAAGCTGACGGCGACCGTCGATGCGGATGGTGCTACTGCTATTCATACCCTCAAAGCGGGCATCAGGATTAATGGCGTGTACTACAGCGCCGGGATGAGCATTGCGGTTCTGGCAGAAAACGGTAAGCCGGTTGTCACCCGTATTGGATTCAATGCGAACCAGTTTGTTCTGATGAGTGGTGAAGGGGATACTCAATATTCTCCGTTTGCAGCGATTAATGGTCAGGTATTTATCAGTAGCGCATTCATTCAGGATGGCACAATTACCAATGCAAAAATCGGCGAATATATCCAGTCAACAAACTATGTTTATGGAATGCTCGGCTGGACCATAAATAAAAACGGTTATGCAGAATTTAATAACGTTACTGTGCGTGGCGCACTCTATGCAACATCCGGCGCATTCAGCTTTAACGGTGTGAATAATACTGTTGTGCTGAATGGAAATGGTGTGACTGTAAACCTTCCAAACGGTGGCCGGATAGTTCTCGGTACATGGTAATAATATGGCGAGTGGATTATTAATTGATTTAAATGATGGCCGTCCTATGGCTATTACCGCCGGACTCCGCGCCCCGGTATTCAGTACAGGTGTTGCGGGTGGGTATTATGGTGACGGAAACGAGGTTTCGTATATTGATACGCCAGGCTGGAATGGCGGTTATGAATCGGTCTATATCCCTGTTGAAACGGTCGCGGCTTATGAAGTCGGAACAGACCTGTATCCCACGATTGCCTATCTTACCAGTGTGAATCAGGAATCAGGGCGCTTGCGTCTGACCTCCGGTTCAACCAGCGGGCGACCGCGCAGGCGGAATCTGTGGGCCGGTCAGGTCTGGTTTATCACGCCAGCCAGCCAGTCCGGTAACTCCGGGTTACTTATTCAGGATTCCACTGACTTCACCGTTATACCCACCAACGCCAACCTTGGAAGTTGCATATGGTATGGCGACGTTAATATAAACGGTGCCTGGAATATACCTGTTGATGGATTGGTATTCGCGTCATGGGATAATCCCAGTGCTGTTTTATCGAGAATGGACAATACAATTTATTGCACACTCGACCAGAATATTTATGAAGAAACCAGCGGGAATATTTGGGTACGCATTGCGATATTCGGGAATGCTGCCCCTTATGCCGGAACAGGACTTAATTATTTCAACGCCGCAGGGCAATGCACTTTTTCAACTACCCGCAAACCTTTTGTGATTCAGGGCTTTTTCTACCCGTCGACTAACTGGCAGGGAATTGGCGGCATGGTACCGCTCGGAACCTGTGGCTGGGCAGTACGGCCGGCCACTAACTCAACCAGCTGGAACATTGTCAGGATGAAAGGGCTGATGATGTCAGGCGGCAACGTAAAGAGCGGTTTTGGCCGTATCGTCAGACGTGTTTCGCGTCAGACCTTCGATATTCAGTCAGAGGGCGTATCGGGCGTAAAACTCCCTGTCATCCCGAACTTTTACTAATCAGGAGTAGGCAATGTCTGCTGGAACTATTTCTATTCAAAATAATGCAGCGGCGGTGGCCGGCACTGGAACGGCATTTACCACTGAATTATCTGCGGGTGATTTCATTGTTATTACCACAGGCGGGGTGACCTATACGCTGCCGGTGAAATCTATCGAGAGCGATACCGCACTGACTCTTGCCCGGAGCTACAACGGCCCGGCGGTGACTGGTGCCGCATGGACGGCAATGCCGCGGGATACCCTGAACCGCATCAGCGCGCAGATTGCAGCGGATACAGCTTATGCAATTCGCCAGCGCGTTCTGGAAATCGATAACTGGTATCAGCTGCTGGAAGTCAACGGCGATGTGACAATAAAAATGGCTGACGGTTCGAGCTACACAGGCCCCTCCTGGCTCAAGCTGATTGACGTCATGAAAGAGATGAAGATTGATGAGTTGATCCCAATTGCTGAGCAAATTCGCGCTGACGCCCAGCAGGTCGCAGATGATAAACCCGTTATTGTTCAGGCCAAAGATGATGCGCTGGCCGCAGCGGCTGCAGCGGCTGCGTCAGAAGGGAATGCTGCGACGTCAGAGAGTAACGCGGCAACATCAGCATCCACCGCCAGCACAAAGGCCGACGAAGCGGCGGAGTCAGCAAGACAGGCAGGTGCATCTAATCCGCAATTGGCCCTGCAAAAGAGCCTGAATCTCGCTGACCTGGAAGACAGGGACGAAGCGTGGATGAATGTTCGCCCGGATGGGCCAACACCGCTGGCTGCCGATCCTGTCGATGATGATCATGCTGCTACAAAGGGCTGGGTTGAAAAGTTCATTACCTCTGTGCGGTCTGTATTAGCATCGTGGTCTGTCATTAACCAGGATGCCAGTATTCCGCCAGATGGAACGAATGTCTCCGGTGGAAAGGTCATATCAAAATATAAAGGCGGCACTCTAGAGGTTAGCGCCGCTTTTAGCGTAACGCATAATACAACTGAACAAACAACCGGAGTCACCAGAGCATCTTTCACAGTTACTGACAAAAATGGCGTCACTAAACAGTGCGATCTGGATTCATTAGGAAACTTTGGCATTCCGAACACGTATTTCGGCGCAAACATCATTATGAATCCGCCAAACGATGTGGGGGTTGTTAATATATTTCGACGTGACGCTTTCGGAGGGTCCACGCGATTTGGTGGTGCGATTGAGCTACGTTTTAACAGAATTAATGCTGGTTATGACTTTTATCCACAGCAAGACGGCGATGGTTCTCTTCATGTGTTTGAACGAATTTTAAACAATGATAATGTGGCCATTGCTACCTACGCCAAGCATAGCGATGGGTCGTATACGGCATATAACGGATCATTCATTAACGGTTCTGACATCCACATTAAATACGATGTAGAGCGTATTGAAAATGCGCTGAAATTGATGCCGCAGATAAATGGGTGCACGTGGAGGCTGAAAGCCAATGACAATTTTGGTATCGGGTTCATCGCGCAGGATGTAGAAAAAATTTTCCCGGAAGCTGTCAGGGACAGTTATTGTCCTCAGACTTTTTCTGATGGTACATCGGTTGAGAGAGTAAAAGCGTTAAGTGCTGGTGATGTCGCTGCCGCACTGCATCATGAGAGCATTTTGCAGCTGATGGATATCGTGAAAAATGCCTTAATGACGATCGCTGGTGTTACAACTGATGAAAGCGCAAAAGCAGCGCTTGAAGCTCTGGCGGAGAAGATACCGGCATCTGAATAACCTGAGAACTGCGGTCCGTGGTATGCAAGCACGGACCGCAGAGGTAGGCCAGGTGTTCATGCCGTGGCGCTGGCGCAAGTATAGGGGAAATCACTCATTCGGCAACAAGCCAGAACTCTGCTTCCTCAAACATTTCCTGAACCACTCGGCTTATCTGCTCCTTCTCATGCTTGCTGGCGTCAGTATTGATCGCCGGCAGCGTCATCATAGGTTTTACCCTCACATCAGCATCAGGGAAGATGCGCTGTACCCTTTTGCTCAATTCCCCCAGAATGATGTCTTTCGCACCGGGCAAACCATCAAAATTTCTTTTGTCATAAACGAGTTCCACAAACATGCTTTAGCTCCTCTTTACTGGATATAAGTACAGTATATACTGTATGTATAAACAGTATCAATGTGAGTGAGTTTATTATGCAGTTTTATTCACCAACCGAACTTAGAGAGATAGTCGCGCTGCCATTGTTCAGTGATCTGGTGCCTTGTGGTTTTCCTTCCCCGGCTGCTGATTATGTTGAGCAACGCATTGATTTAAATGAATTACTTATACAGCATCCCAGTGCTACTTATTTCGTTAAAGCGTCAGGCGATTCAATGATAGAAGCAGGGATCAGTGATGGTGATTTGCTGGTGGTGGACAGCTCAAGAAAAGCCGATCACGGCGATATTGTCATTGCTGCTGTCGATGGTGAGTTTACTGTTAAGCGTCTGCAGATGCGGCCAACGATACAGCTAAACCCGATGAATAGTGCTTACTCTCCGATCATCATTGGTAGCGAAGAGACGCTGGACGTGTTCGGGGTGGTGACTTTCATCGTGAAAGCGGCCAATTGATATGTTCGCGCTCTGTGATGTGAATTCGTTCTACGCATCCTGCGAGACGGTATTCAGACCAGATTTGAAAGGGCGGCCGGTGGTCGTTCTTTCGAATAACGACGGCTGTGTGATCGCCAGGTCAGCAGAGGCAAAGGCTGCCGGCATCACCATGGGGGAACCGTACTTCAAGCAAAAGGACCTGTTCCGGCGCGTTGGCGTGGTCTGCTTCAGCAGCAACTACGAGCTCTATGCTGACATGTCTCATCGGGTGATGACGACGCTTGAGGAGATGAGTCCCCGCGTCGAAATTTACAGTATCGACGAGGCATTCTGCGATATTACCGGCGTGCGTAACTGTCGTGATCTGACGGAATTTGGCAAAGAGATCCGCGCGACCGTATTGCAACGCACGCACCTGACCGTGGGGATCGGAATAGCTCAGACAAAAACGTTGGCCAAGTTGGCGAACCACGCCGCCAAAAAGTGGCAGCGACAGACTGGCGGAGTCGTTGACTTGTCGAACATCGAGCGGCAGCGCCGCTTGCTTGCGTTGGTGCCCGTTGAAGATGTCTGGGGCGTCGGCAGGCGCATCAGCAAAAAGCTCAATGTAATGGGTATCAAAAACGCCCTGGAGCTTTCAGAGCAAAGCACCTGGATCATCCGTAAGCACTTCAATGTTGTCCTGGAACGAACGGTACGAGAACTCCGCGGGGAACCTTGTCTGGAACTTGAAGAATTTGCACCAGCAAAGCAGGAGATCGTCTGTTCCCGCTCGTTTGGTGAACGCGTCACAGAGTACGAACAGATGCGGCAGGCAATTTGTAGCTACGCAGCGCGCGCAGCAGAGAAATTGCGTGGTGAGCATCAATATTGCCGGTTCATTTCCGCTTTCGTGAAAACGTCACCATTTGCGCTTAACGAGCAGTATTACGGCAATAGCGCCTCGGTTAAATTACTGACGCCAACACAGGACAGCAGGGACATCATCAATGCGGCCACTCGCTGTTTAGATAAAATCTGGCGCGACGGTCACCGCTTCCAGAAAGCAGGGGTGATGCTGGGCGACTTCTTCAGCCAGGGTGTAGCGCAGCTCAATCTGTTCGATGATAACGCCCCGCGGGCTGGCAGCGATCGCTTGATGGAGGTACTGGATCACCTCAATGCGAAAGATGGTCGGGGAACTCTGTATTTTGCCGGGCAGGGGGGTCAACAGCAGTGGCAAATGAAGAGAGAAATGTTGTCGCCACGATACACCACGAGATATAGCGATTTGTTGCAGGTTAGGTGAAAAATGGGTGCTAATTTGATGCAATTATTCCCCAGTAATTCCCAAGTTTCACCCCACCCATGAGACAGGTATAAAAAAACCAGCCATAAGAGGCTGGTTTTCAATGTGTTTTTGGTCGGCACGAGAGGATTTGAACCTCCGCCCCCCGACACCCCATGACGGGGACGCTTACCATCGATAATGTCTGCTAAGTGCCAGAAGCGGAAGTTCGTTCGATGAACGCAATCAGTACAACATCTTTGAGAAACAGACAGCTTCTTCTCTTCCTATGTATGGGCCATAATTATCAATACGAACATATCCATTTTTCTCATAAAAGCTGACGGCCCGGTGGTTGATATGTCGGGTTTCTAGTTTCAGTTCTCGATATCCCATTTGTTTTGCAGATGCTTCAAGAAAAGTAAGTAATGCACTACCCACGCCAGGCTCACTTCGATCTGAAAACATTCTTTTAAGCTCAGCTATGCTTTGCGTTAATGGGCGGATTGCACCGCATCCTATCGCATCGCCATGTGCATTTTTTGCCAATGCCCATAATGCTTTGTCATTGTTCATAGCTTCAACGGTGAAGTTGGTTTTGCCACTATCGCCAGTAATAGCGGCAAGCTCTGCAGACAGCATCTCGATCAATCGATGAGATTCTGAAGAAAATGGATCTGATTTCTCTACTGTTATCATGGTTATATCCTGCAAAGGGAGTTCAACCAGAATATAGTACCCTGCTTGAAAAAGCATCTTCTTGGAACAAGTAATGGGACAACACTAATCAGTGGCTTTAATGGGGACAATGTCCGTTTTCTGCTCACATCGGACCTTTAGCTCATTCAGCAATGTCCGCCTTGTGCCAAGATCAGACATACGAACATATCTTTGTTCATGGTGCTGCTGACCAAGACTACAAACGGTATTTAATAAGTGTCTTATGAGAGAACAAAAGGTTAACGTAATCTAATTTATACTTGATCTATTAATCGTGAGTGAAGCGCTGTATGTGTGCTCAAGATGGTATTGGGATGTTTTTTCTTAAGCTCAGAGGAGAGGCTTTCACTTTTTGACAACATTTCTTCCGGTTTTTTTTTCGAATGCGAAATTAAATTATTATTTTTATTATTTGCTTTTGTTTCTTTGGTGCTTCCAATCATTGTTGAAATTTGGCTTAGCATTTGTTTTATTTTTGACTCAGTAACCGAAGACGATATATCGGCTATTTGCAACATGTTATCTAGCCTATTGATAAGGCTAAGTATTTTAGCTGGAATAGGTTTGAACCTAGCCGCTGCCCTGCTTTTTAGAGCTTGAAGTCGCTTCTTCTTCTCATCAAGATCTTTGACGGGATCTGTGTTTTCTGTTTCGGGAAAGATACTGCTTGGAAAGACCTTGCCATTATTACCTAGAAATCTAATTGTCATTATAACTCCATCAATTGATCTAAAACCTCACCCTTATAGTAGCGACGAAAAAAACAGTTACTTAAATAATCAATGCATGTTTTTATACTAGTCTTATCACCTGTGACTTTCTCCCCGTGCACTAACATGGTCTGCTTCTCGCTCAGAGCGGACCTTAACTATCATGCATCAGATTAGTTTTTTAGTCGAAAGTGGTTATCAAAACTCAAAAACAAATCTTGATAATCAGTCGGTTAGATAGACGCTATAATTCTACTTATCTAACCGACTAGTGCGAATATTTATCTATAGATCAGATGGTTATGTCTTAAATTGACAACTACTGCTGCGTCATATGGAATGGTTCGAAGCGGCTGACCTGATCGTTAAAGGTATGGAAGGCGCTATCAACAACAAGACCGTGACCTATGACTTCGAACGTCTGATGGAAGGCGCTAAACTGCTGAAATGTTCAGAGTTTGGTGACGCGATTATCGCGAACATGTAATCCACTTGCTGGGTTAGTGACGAACGGGAACCGATGGGTTCCCGTTTTTATTATCAGGATTCGAACGGCTATCCATCGTTTATCAAAACAAGTCATCTCATTACCCTCTAAACTTTTTTCTGGATGGTGGCATCTTCGGCCTGTCCCACTTTGGCCTAAACGTTCAGGAAATGATTTCTGACCGGGTCGGGTATGACAAACCTTGAAGTAAAGCTCGGGGTGAAAGACGTTTACTGAGGTAGAAACCCAACACAGGGTTACGCACGCTCTTGATGTATCTATGAGAGCCTGGTCTTCTGAGCAGAAGGTCTGCTGTGAGCGAGGAGCGGAAGTTCGCAATCGCTCTCATTGTTGATGACGGCCGTACCCGTGGCAGGATAGTAGATGTTGTTATTCAATCTATCCATGGTACAGGTTCACCAATATAAGTGTGTGTGCAGCAGCGGCAAGTCACCTTAACGTCCTTTCTAGTAATTGAAGGGTTCACCTGTTGCAGAATTCCATTCTCATCAACAAACAGACCCGGATAAAAACTGCTTTCGCCAATGCAGACTAAATCTCTTCGCTGATGCTCATGTAGCGCGACCAACCAGAAAACAGGCTCGGTGGTATCAAGACGTCCACATACTTCGCTGAATATTTCATCCCACGGTTTGCCAATCTGCTTGATCAGAAAATAAAACAATGGTGTGTAGTCTCGGCCACGCTTCTGTCTGCCATGCATTGTCTCGCGCTTTACCAGTAGCTCATCTCCGACTTTTTTACGATTGCGTTCCCAGCAATACTCTGCTCCTGGATTATTAGAATGGTGCCGCGTAGTTGTGTTGACGCTGCGATACAGTTTACGGGACTTATTCAGTTGATGAGTACGCATAGCTCGATCTCGTGCATCCTTTATTCTGTGAGTCAGTAACCCCTGCCGGAGCTAGATTCAATAGTTTGTGACTGCATAAAATGGTCATGCATAAAGGCAGTCTCATTCTGCTGAAATACCTTCCTACTAACAACTACCAAAAGTCCCCTCCTGGCACAAAGCGGAACTGAAGTGCTTACGGAGGAGCATAAACACAGTCGACCAAGTAATCACTCGCCGCAAACGCGGCAAGTAAGGCTGATGCTTGGCGCCCCCCGAGGGTCAACGCGCTATCACTCTGTCCCTGAATAATACCTCTCACATTCCACTCTGTTTCCGCGTGTCGAACAAGTATCACTTGCTTCATTAAATGCCACGGACCAATGTTATGGATTTAAATGCCACAGTCCAAACATACCCCGTTAATATGATGGCATGTTCTCTGTTCTGGACGAAAGCAGGAACAAGTGTAGATGAACATTGTTATGTTCAGCCTCAGAAATGTCAGGCGAGCACGCTCCCCTTGCCGGACTACCATACTTTATTTATGAAAAATGATTCTCATTAACATTTGTACTGATGTGATGTTTAATAGCGTTTTTCCTATTCAAAGGATGTGAAATGAGTCTTCGATTTTCGACATTGCGTCGCATTCCCGGTGGCGTCTGGATTATTGGTTTCGTCAGCCTTTTGATGGATATTTCATCTGAAATGATCCACAGCCTCCTTCCACTTTTTATGGCAACGTCTTTAGGGGCCCCGGTAGTCATCATTGGACTCATAGAAGGAGTGGCTGAAGCGACAGCGTTGTGCGTCAAAGTTTTTTCGGGCGTTATCAGCGATTACATTGGCAAGCGTAAAGGGCTGGCTGTCCTTGGATATGGCCTTGGCGCGCTTAGCAAGCCGCTGTTCGCACTGGCCTCCACATCTGGAATGATATTCAGCGCGAGGATGATTGACCGTGTAGGAAAAGGAATAAGAGGGGCACCCCGAGATGCGCTCGTTGCTGACGTTACTCCGCCCGAGATCAGAGGGGCGGCTTATGGCCTGCGCCAGACACTGGACACGATGGGAGGGTTCCTCGGACCGCTGCTGGCAGTGGGCCTGATGCTGCTATGGAGTAATGATTTTCGCGCCGTTTACTGGGTGGCGGTCGTGCCAGCCTTTCTGGCCGTGGCCCTGTTATTCTGCGGATTGCATGAACCACGCACCCCTGTCGTAACCGCCAGGACTAACCCGATAAAAAAAGAGAACCTGAAAAGGCTGGGCGTAGATTGTTGGTGGGTGATAGGGCTCGGTGGGGTGTTTACTCTCGCCAGGTTTAGTGAGGCTTTCCTGGTTCTCAGAGCACATGAGGTCAATATTCCACTGGCTTTAATCCCTCTCGTTATGGTCGCCATGAATATTGTATTTTCATTTACAGCCTATCCGTTCGGACGCTTATCAGACAGCACCAGTCACCGGCGATTGCTCCAGATGGGGCTGGTGGTGCTCATCATGGCAGATTTAGTTCTTGCCCTGAGTCATTCCTGGGTGGGGATTATTGTTGGCGTAGCATTGTGGGGTGTACATATGGGGATGACACAGGGGTTGCTGAACACGATGATTGCTCACACCGCACCAGCCGATCTTCGTGGCACGGCGTTCGGATTATTCAGTTTGTTGAGTGGCCTGGGATTACTGATAGCCAGTCTGGGGGCAGGATTGTTGTGGGACATCTGGGGTTCAGCTTCTACATTTTTTGCTGGTGCGATGATCTGTGTACTGACGTTGATTCTGACTCGGTTTGTCCCTGAGAAGTCCGAGTAATCAATCTGTGCCGATAAAATTCTGAGATACGCCGCTCAACAACTACTGGCTGGGTAGTGAGTCTATTCAGACGATGAGTCGACCTGGCGCTCCCGGCTTGCGGTTAAACCGGGAGGGGCAGGATAGGGTGCCATAATCGCCTGCATCACCCGAAAGGCAGGTCGTTTCAGAAGACGTTATTTTCCTCAGATACAGGGCCCAGTGGCACATCCGTACATCATGTATAGCGGAAATAAAGGTACTAAAGGGATCATGGCGACTTGGCCAAGCTCGCTAATCGTCTTGGTCTTATCATTGATGGAAACCACAATCGGGTGTTCTAACTGGTAGGCGGCGGCCAGATCTGGCGGGTACGATGAAGACCAAAATCCTGCTGCTTTAAACGAAACACCGAGGTGATCGTTATCAATTTGCACCGCATGATACTCATTGCGCAATTGGGTCAACTGCCCGGCATCCAGCTTGCGCTTATCCATCACAACCAGGTATTCCGCCGTCACCTCATGTTGTTCTACCTCGAAGCTAACCCGCACTCCGGCAGCCTGTTGGTGAAAGCGTTCATAAAAGGTCTTATAACGCTGATACTCCTGAGGTACACCGTTACGGTTAAAACGGTAACCGTATTTAGCTGAGCTGGCGATAATGCCGGAGTCAGTGGGTTTTACAGCCACAATGGTATCCGTAGGCGGCAAGTTTGGTGCACTTGTACATCCTACAAGCATCACCACGGCCAGCAGCGATAAATATTTCATCATTTTGAGCGGTTCCTGTTCGCTATTTTCTCTGGGGGGGCAGGAGGTTTTTTAACACACGGAGACAAACATTTATCCTTGCGTATCATCATTTCCGAACCTGCTTTTAACCCTACATTTTCTTGTTCATACGCAGCGCATCAACAACGAGTGAAAAAGCCGGTGAAGGCTGTTTACGGCTAGGGTAATAAAGATAGTAGCCTGGAAAAGGATGACACCAGGACTCAAGTACGTGTACGAGACGACCTTCGCGAATGTGTGAGCCGAACTCTTCTTCGGGCAAAAAGGCGATGCCTAACCCAGCCAGCGCAGCGTCGACAACATGTTCCGACGTATTAAACGTCAACTGTCCATTAACCCGGACGTTCAGTTCTCCTCCTTCCCGATCGAATTCCCAAACATAAATCCCCCCGGATCGGACCATACGCAGATTAATACACTGATGCTGCGTCAGATCATGGGGCGTTTGGGGAACCGGATATCGTTCGAAATAATCGGGCGAGGCTGCCGCGGCCATACGCAGTTTCGGGCCGATTGGCATCGCTATCATGTCCTTATCGATCGTATCACCAAGCCGTACGCCCGCATCAAAACGATCTGCCACGATATCCCGGAATCCGTGGTTTGCGTCGAACTCGATGTGAATATCCGGATACTCGCGCAGCAGTGGCGTCAGTTTAGGCAGAAGGGTCGTTTTCAACACGTTCGGCCCGCATGTAATTCGGACGGTACCCGCAGGCTTGTCCCGCAGTTCGGTCAGCATGTCCAGCTCAGCCTCAATCTCGTCAATGCGATGGCCCACTGATTGCAGCAGGCGCTCCCCGGCGGCCGTCGGGGACACGCTGCGGGTTGTCCGCGTTAGCAGGCGGATTTGCATCCGTTCTTCCAGCCCGGAAATCGCCTGGCTCAGCGCTGGCTGGGTCACGCCAAGCAGCGCGGCGGCACGTGTAAAACTGCCTTCCCGCGCTACGGTGACGAAAGAGAGTAAATCGTTGAGGTTGCGTCTGGCCATGTTCGTTTCCGATCTATTTATAAATTTTGCTTATAAGGCTATTAAGCATTCATTAGCTAGTTTTGCCGCTGCCTATTGGTAACAATAATGCGATGAATAAGTCAACGCTAAACAACACGCAAAATGCTCACGGAAAAACGTCGCTATTGCTGCTGCTCTTTATCGGGCTGCTGTGCGTCACGCAGTCCGTGATCGCGGATGACAACGAACGGGTAGCTGTACAGGAGACGCTGATGAAAGTTGAGATTGTCGTGAACGGTGAGACCGCGACTGCCACCCTCTATGACACGCCGACAGGTCGGGATTTTGCATCATTACTTCCCCTCAGTCTGACGCTGCAGGATTACGCCGATATTGAACGCATTAGCGATCTACCGCGCAGGCTTTCCACGGTACAGGCTCCGGAAGGAATGACGCCGGAAGCGGGTGATATAGCTTTTTACGCGCCCTGGGGCAACCTGGCGATTTTTGTCCAGGGTAGACCTTACGCCCGTTCTCTGATCCCGGTAGGGAAAATCGATTCAGGACTGCCCGCCCTGCAGCGTCAGGGACCGCTTAGGGTGCAGATCAGGGCCGTAGACTAAGCGGTCACGCGCTCCAAAAACCGCGCTCCCTTTAATTACCAGACTATCCCTCACGTCGTCGCTTCGGTGTCTCTTGCAGGCCTGAAGGCGCAAGGGGAGGGCATCGTATTATCTACAGAAAAGAAAGGCTTAATGCGTAATCAGAAAATTGAAACCAGAAACCAAAACGAAGCAAGTGAAAGACAGCGGGCGCACTGGGGCGGCGTTTTTGCCATGACGCTGTGCGTCTTCGCCCTGATCGCCTCCGAATTTATGCCGGTCAGCCTCCTGACGCCGATGGCGTACTCCCTGAATGTTACCGAAGGCATGGCCGGACAGGGGATCGCCATTTCCGGCGCGTTTGCGGTGATGACTAGCCTGTTTATTTCCAGACTGGCAGGCACGCTTGACCGGAAAATTCTGCTGCTCGGCCTGACGAGCATGATGGCGCTTTCCGGTGCTGTCATCGCGATGGCGCCCAACTACCTGATCTATATGGCAGGTCGCGCCCTGATTGGCATCGTCGTCGGCGGGTTCTGGTCGATGTCGGCGGCGACAGCAATGCGGCTGGTACCGGTGCACCGTGTTCCGTTGGCGCTGGCTATTTTCAATAGCGGTAATGCGCTGGCAACCGTCGTGGCTGCCCCCTTGGGCAGTTGGCTGGGAGCGGTCATCGGCTGGCGGGGAGCCTTCTTCTGCCTGTTACCTGTCGCCATCCTCGCGTTTATCTGGCAACTGCTCAGCCTACCGTCCATGCCGGTTACCCGCCAGCCAGCTGGGGCCAGCAATATTTTCACGCTGTTTCGCCGCCGGGTGGTGACGCTGGGCATGCTGGGTGTTGGGATTTTCTTTATGGGGCAGTTCACGCTCTTTACCTACATCCGGCCTTTCCTTGAGGCGGTCACGAAGGTCGATGCCTCAGCGGTGACCCTCATCCTGCTGGTCATCGGTATGGCCGGTTTCATCGGCACCACGCTAATTGGCCGGGTATTGAAGAGTGGATTCTACCCAACCCTGATGGCGATTCCCGTGCTGATGGCGATTGTCGCGCTAGCCCTGATCGCGTTTGGCAGCCAGGCGGCCATCGTGACGGCGTTGCTCGGACTGTGGGGGGTGATTTCAACCGCCGCGCCTGTGGGATGGTGGGCATGGGTTCCACGTACGTTTCCTCAGAATGCTGAAGCGGGCGGCGGGCTGATGGTGGCGATGGTGCAACTGTCTATTGCGCTGGGATCCACCGTGGGGGGCCTGCTGTTCGACCATCATGGCTACCGGAGCACCTTCCTGGCCAGCGCCGCGATGTTGATTATTGCAACCGTACTGATTTTTCTGACCTCACGTGCAGATGCATCTGCCGGTGACCATTCATAACACTAATCCTGATAAGGAAACTATCATGAATAAATTTACGTTAGCGCTGGGGCTGTTCATCAGTGCATTTGCCACCTCTGCGGCAGATATGTCCAGAGGTGCTGACAACTTTTATAAAAGCGATAAGGTGACGCAGCAAAAAGTGACCTTTAAAAATCAGTATCAGATGAACGTGGTCGGCAATCTGTTTATCCCGAAAACGATGAATCAGAACGCTAAAAACCCAGCGATTGTCGTTGGCCATCCAATGGGCGCGGTCAAGGAACAAAGCGCAAACCTGTATGCGCAGAAGCTGGCGGAGCAGGGGTTTGTCACGCTGGCGATTGATCTCTCGTTCTGGGGAGAAAGCGAAGGTAAACCGGGGCACCTGATTTCACCGGAAATCTACACGGATGACTTCAGTGCGGCGGTTGATTATCTCAGTACACAGCCGTTTGTTGATCCAGAAAACATCGGCGTGCTGGGGATCTGCGGCAGCGGAAGCTTTGTTATCAGCGCCGCGAAAATAGACCCGCGGATGAAAGCCATCGCCACCGTCAGCATGTATGACATGGGAGCCGCGTTCCGTAATGGCCTTAACCATTCCCAGACGCTGGAACAACGCAAGGCGTTTATCCAGTCTGCCATTGAGCAGCGTTTTGCCGAGTTCAAAGGGGGAGATACCGCGTATATTCCGGGCACCGTGAATAAACTGGAGGCTTCCACGCCGGAGATTCAGCGCGAGTTCTTTGATTTCTATCGTACCGAACGCGGCGGCTACACTCCGCAGGGCGAGAAAGAAGAACTGACGACAAAACCAATGCTGAGCAGTATCGGTAAGTTTATGAACTTCTACCCGTTCAACGATATTGAAACCATTTCACCGCGTCCGATGCTCTTTATTACCGGCGATCGGGCCCATTCAAAAGAGTTCAGCGAGGACGCCTTCAAACGTGCCGGTCAGCCTAAAGAGCTGTATGTCGTTCCGGATGCGGGACACGTCGATTTGTATGACCGCACGGACGTGATCCCCTTCGACAAACTGGCCGACTTTTTCCGTAGCAACCTGAAATAACGCACTCGGTCAAGAACCAGGCGAGTTGAGGGAACCGATGGGTTCCCTTTTTTGCGTGTACGGCAGTCTTACTCGCTGACCAGCCAGAATTCTGCCTCATCAAACATTTCTGTGACGACTCTGCTTATCTGCTCTTTCTCATGTTTGCTGGCATCAGTGTTGATGGCGGGCAGCGTCATCATGGGTTTGACGCGGACTTCCGCGTCAGGAAATACGCTGTGCACTCTTTTGCTCAACTCTGCCAGGATTATCTCTTTCGCGCCGGGCAAACCTTCAAAATTCCGTTTGTCGTAGACGAGTTCCACAAACATGCTTTTACTCCAGTTAACTGTATATAAAAACAGTATATAAACCGTCTGCGTTAGCAGTGTCAATTTTATTTCGCAATAAAAAACCCCGGCAGGCGGGGTTTCAATCACGAGGAGTATGCCAGGGCAGGCTACAATGCTTTACCGCTGATCTTTTCCAGAATGGCGTCAGGCTTTGCGCTACCCAGAATCACCTTCGGTGGGTTATCCAGCACGATCATCGTAGGCGTTAGCTGGATGCCCAGTCGTTCAGCCAGTGCAGACTGTTTGACGACTTCATCCGAACAACTGGCGCTGGTGTCATTATTGGGCAGAAACCCGGCCATGGCCCCTTGCAGGCTCTTTTGACGATCGTCTGAGCACCAGACGCGACCCATATCTTCAATCACGGAATCGCGAATAGAAGGGGGAGCAACGGTCAGAAACGACATGGTTAGCCCGGCATCGTTGTAACTCTTAATGTTCTTGACGACCTGAGAACAGAAAGAGCATTGGTTGTCGATGAACACCAGAACCTTGTGTTTTTCATCGGCGGCGGTGAATGTCACCGGGGTTAATTCAGGCAGAGTACGGTCGAGATCCTTTAATGCTTCTGCGGTACTGTCATCGGCGCTGGCCGGGGCATCAGCGGAAAAAACGTTAAAACTCATCGCCCAGACAACTGGCAGGGCAATCAGCGGAATCACTTTCACGGTATACCTCATTGGATAATGCTCAGGATCGTCAACGGCATCTACGGATGATGTTTTTAGCATCAACTGTAAAACGCTGTGACTGTAGCCGATCGTCACGGACGCGATCAATGTTTATTTTTTGTACAAAATGCGACGCAAGGGGAAGGCGTTCTGCAATCTGGAATCGACGCGAACATTACGGGTATAATCTTGCAAAATTTATCAATGAGTTTAGAGCGAAGATGACAAAACTGACCTTACAAGAGCAGATGCTAAAAGCGGGGCTGGTCACCAGTAAAAAAATGGCTAAGGTCCAGCGCACGGCGAAAAAGTCGCGCGTTCAGGCCCGCGAAGCGCGAGAAGCGGTAGAGGAAAATAAAAAAGCGCAGCTTGAGCGCGATAAGCAGCTGAGTGAGCAGCAGAAACAGGCGACGCTGTCGAAAGAGTACAAAGCGCAGGTCAAACAGCTGATCGAGATGAACCGCATCACCGTTGCCCGAGGCGATATCAACTTTAACTTTACCGACAATAACGTGATCAAAAAGATGGCGGTGGATAAGCCGACGCAGACACAGCTGATCAACGGTCGTCTGGCCATTGCGCGGCTGGCGACTAACGCCGCGGGTGAAAGTGAATACGCCATTATTCCGGCGGTTGTGGCGGAGAAAATTGCGCAGCGTGATGCCACCAGCATCGTTCTGCACAGTGCGCTCAGTCAGGAAGTACAGGACGAAGACGATCCGTACGCTGATTTCAAAATCCCTGACGATTTGATGTGGTAATCCACTTCAGATTAGAACGGGCTGGCGCTGTGGGCGTTGATCTTCTCCTGGCTAACGGGATGAACAAAACAGAGGGCGCTGGCATGTAGCATAAGACGTGGCGTTTGTTCGGTTCCGGGCTGTTCGCGGCCACCATACAGGTCGCAACCCAGAATCGGGTAGCCCAACTGCTCGCAGTGAATGCGTAGCTGATGAGTGCGCCCGGTTTCAGGAACAAGTTGAACGCGAGTCAGCGCCAGGCGATGGTGATAAAAACGGCTCACAACCCGATAGAGAGAACGCGCCGGTTTGCCGTTAAGGGCGGAAATGGACATCCGCGGAAAACGCGCGGGGTCTTTAGCAATTGGCGCATCAATCACCCCTTCATCCTCGCTCAGGTGCCCGCACAGTAGGGCGCTGTAGGTTTTTGTCACTGAACGCTGGCTGAACTGCTGGCAAAGAGCGGCATTGATGGCCTTATTGCGTGCGATGACCATCAGCCCGGAAGTGCCGAAATCCAGGCGATGGACCAGCGTGCAGCCGGGAAATTGCTGAACCAGACGATAGTGTACGGAATCGAGGTTCTGCGGATTTTTCCCCGAGAGGCTGAGCAACCCGCTGGGCTTATTGATAATCAGCAGATGCGCGTCCTGATGGAGTATCTCTATTTGCTCATGGCAAGGTGGGGCAATAAAGGTATCGAGAATGGTAGACATCTGGCTGCACGGCTGGAGAGTGGGTGCGGATGATACCCAATTTTTCGCCAACAGGCGAATCCGACGAGGTCGCACGGTGGAAATTTATCATCCACACTTAAGCCAAAGACATAGTCTGCGCGGGCATTGTGCATTACACTGCGCGCTGCAAAAATTGAGTTGATAAACGATTAACCAGGCGGTAACGGCGATGAATGGAACAATCACAACGTGGTTTAAAGATAAAGGTTTTGGATTTATCAAAGATGAAAATGGCGACAATCGCTATTTTCATGTGATTAAGGTTGCCAACCCTGAGCTGATTAAAAAAGATGCGGCGGTAACTTTTGAACCCACGACCAATAACAAAGGGCTGTCAGCCTATGCGGTGAAGGTGATCCCGGATAGCAAGTACATCTATATCGCGGGCGAGAAGATCAAGCTGACGTCAATCAAGTCTTTCCTGGTCTACAGCGAAGAAGTTCCTGCTGAGACCCGCATTGATAAAGAAAATGCGGTGTTGTCGGTAGGGCTGCTGATGAACAGCATCAAGCCAAAATCCGACGCGAAGCCGGGTGAAATGCGTACGTTGAAAAAGCTGGCTATCACCACCTTCCAGGGCACTACGTTGATCTTCTCGGAAGATGAGATTGATATAGAAGATACGGTAAAAATGTTGAAAGTCTGATCGCGCTACGCGATAAAAGAGGGAGATAGCCTTAATGGTGAATCTCCCTTTTTTATTGGTGCTTAATTACGTAGGGCTAATGATATTTTCAGTATGTAATAGCTGATTATCTTTAGACCAGTAATAACGACTCACTTCTTCAACGTCGACGACCCATTTAAATACGCCCGCTCTGGCTAACTCGCGACAGTATTGATCGAAATGAGTGAGGCCAGTGAAATGACGCCTGGCGGCAATTTTTGTCAAACAGCTACTGCCACCTGCGCTTACCTTAATTAAGCTACGGTGACTCTTCATGGCCACATAGGAATCAGTTGTTGTTACAATTTTGACATTGCCGGTGGCGACGAAATAAATGTAATACGAGATGTTGTTTTGTTTTAACTCTGTTAAAAATTGCAGAAAATCTGACTTGCATCTGACCTGCTCAAATAAGTCGCAGAGCATTTCACTAAATTCCATTTCTGTCCTCTATATATGCCTTTTATAACATTCATGTTACTTATTATTTTGTGTGTGTTGTGATGGCGGTTAGTTTAAACCATTAATCAATTAGAAATCGAATAATTAACCACGGACATTTTAGGGGCTACGAATGAAATGGAGTAGTGTTTCAATTGTTACCAGGTGTTGCGTGGCCACGCCGATTTTGATGGCGTGTACCGGGCTATCCCCCTACACTAAGACAGAAACTAAAAGGAGAGAACAATGTTAGAAGGGTACTTTGATCTGGATGGCGCAACAGGCGCTGACGTGGTTGAAAACAGGAAGCGTTTGCTGGCCGTTCAGGCGGCGCTGGAGATAGCAAAAGCCGCGGTTTCCGCCACGACGGCCAACTCCGGGATTCGTTCACAGATGGACTTGCGTAATGTCTCTCAAGAAGTGGCGACACTGGCTGACGCTATCCAGGATGCGCTGGAGTCTGAGGCATAATACATCGATACCGCCTTCGGGCGGTTTTTAGTAATACCGATTGCTAAGTTTTATTAATATATAGTTATATATATTTTTGAGTATTTATTTCAGACTGTGTTTGATGTTATGGTATCTACATCCGTCTTGGATGATGGTTAATGCGTCTACTTGCAACGAAAATTTTATAATATTGTGATGAATCACAGGGATATAAAAGGCAAGTCAATAATTAATTATTTTTAAATTCAAGGCTTGACTAAAGGTACTATTTTTTAGGATCTCAGTAGGCTATAACATATAGAGCTGTCATGGAGGACTCGAAATGAGCCTAAGCTGTTCCAGAATAAATAGTAGAATGAGCTTTTGTCTCATTGCCGCGTGCTTACTGCTTGCGGCGATGTTTATGTTAGCCGACTATCTCACAACCTTTAATATAGCTATCGCTGATATTTATTACCTGGTCTTTTCCGGGCTGTTGTTATTACTCGATGCAATTATCTTCTTCTTCATGTTTTTCCAGTTTCTCTGCAATAGAAAACTACTCTATGTTGCCATTCTGGGGCTCGGTTTTCTGGTTGCCGATATTTATTGGGTCGAGGCGCTAACGCTTATCCAACAACTCATTGCGTTATGCATCCCGTTGAAATCAATTACCAATGATTTAGCTATTTTCTATCTGTTCCGCCAGCTCACCATGATGTCGGCCATTCTGGTCGCACTCTTTTATGCGTTTCGCATGAATCGTAACATCGCGCCTTCACGTAAAGACGAACTATGGGTACTCGTACTGGCTGGCATCTTCCTGCTGATGGCCATTCTGGCGCATAATTTATCCAGCTATAACCCGCAGATATCACTCAACCTGATTGGTACAACATCACTTAATGGTCGTAACGCGTGGAATAGCTATTATGGTGTCGCGATCGTCGCCGCCTGGTTTATCACGCTGTTGCTGGCTATCGTCATTACGCAACTGCGAAGCCTGTTATGGGTGAGTATCGCGGTCTTCTGCGTTTCAAGCCTGTTTAGCAACCTTCTTCTGCTGAATCTCAGCGATTATAATTTCCCCGTCTGGTACCTCAGCCGCGGCATCGAAGTGGTTTGTACCTTTTTTGTGATTAATGTCCTGCTCTACGATATTTTCGTGATGCATAAAGAATCGACGATGCTGTCGAACCACGATCCGCTGACCGGCATCTATAATCGCGCCTATTTCTATAGGGAGCTACAGCTACTGCTGGCATCGCGGGAAGATATCAGTTTGATGATTTTGGATATTGATCACTTCAAACGTATCAACGACCGTTATGGGCATCCGGTGGGCGATGCGGTCATCAAAACCGTGGTGGACCTGGCGAAACGTTCCATCCGCGAATGCGATATTATTGCGCGCGTAGGTGGGGAAGAATTTGCCGTGCTGATGCGCAACGCGTCATCAGAAGTCGCCATGCAGGTGGCTGAGCGGATTCGCAGCAAGGTTGAGGAGGAGACGGCGAAACGTGCGCCTTACCGTACGCCGGAGCCCATGACCATCAGTATCGGTGTCTTTACCTCGTCAGATAAGCACTTCACCGCGGATGAATGCATCTCGTTTGCCGACAGGGCGCTGTATGCGGCCAAAAATAGCGGTCGTAACAAGGTGATGACCAGTGCTTAACATGCGCATTAGCGTGAGAAGGGGCTTTTCCTTCTGCGTTCAAGTGGTAAACTGAAAATGTGATGTTAATCATGACCTGCGTAAAAACGAAAAAGAGATACTGCTATGCAACATATCATCGAAGGGTTCCTCAACTTTCAGAAAGAAGTTTTTCCTCAACGTAAGGAACTCTTCCGCAGCCTGGCATCCAGCCAGAACCCAAAAGCGCTGTTCATCTCCTGTTCAGACAGCCGCTTAGTTCCCGAATTGGTCACGCAACAAGAGCCGGGGCAGCTGTTTGTCATCCGTAACGCCGGTAATATCGTGCCTTCTTTTGGTCCGGAACCGGGCGGGGTATCCGCGACTATTGAGTACGCGGTCGTTGCTTTGGGCGTAACGGATATTGTTATCTGCGGTCACTCTAACTGCGGCGCGATGAAAGCTATCGCCACCTGCCAGTGCCTGGAGCCGATGCCGGCTGTCTCTCACTGGCTGCGCTATTCCGATGCCGCCAAAGCGGTCGTCGAGAAGAAAACCTACGATAACGAGACTGACAAAGTTAACGCCATGGTCGAAGAAAACGTTATTGCTCAGTTGAATAATATCAAAACGCATCCGTCGGTGGCTGTGGGGCTGCGTGACCACGCGATCCGCCTGCACGGCTGGGTGTATGATATTGAAAGCGGCGAAATCCGCGCGCTGGACAAAAACAGCAAGACTTTCGTGTCGCTGGCCGATAACCCAGAGGTCTTTTTCGAGTAATCGGCAATAAGCGCCGCGTAATGCGGCGCTACGCGTTGCTGACCAGCTTCAGTTTTCCGCGTCTCGCTGAACGACGCGGAGCAGGGTTGGAAATCAGAAACAGAAAAGGGCGCCAGGCCATTGCATTATCCTCCCGCTATGACTGTTTTAACCATGGCAAAGTGGGAAGAAAGGGCGTTAAAACGAAAGTATGAATCCGTCGCTTGCGCTTGATTCATTCGGGTGAGAGCGAAAAAGGGAGCCTGAAGTGGCTCCCTTTTTGTATCGACACGGCGTTACCAGCCGCAAACGTCATGCTCGTTTTCGGTATCGTACGCGCGGACGGTATTGATCAGATCTTTCACCACATCCGCGGCAACATCCGGGACCAACAGCTCCATCGGAGTCTCGGTTTCATAATCGACGGAAATACCGTTGCTATTGTTGGTGACGGTTACCGTATAAGTTGCCTTACTCATTGTTGTTACCCCTTATGCGAATTAACCACTTTGCCCAGACCGGTGCCTTCAAGCGTCGCCTCAGGATCGGCAAAGAAGTCGATATTAAACCAGGTGTCGTCAGTCAGTAGCTCGATGCGATGCCACTTCTGCGGCGGGGAAATGCCAAAGGATCCGGCTTCAATCACCACGTCGACGTCCGGTTCGCTGGCGTCGGCGTCAGGGAAGCCAAAGTAGCGCACGGCGCCTTGCATAACGGACAAGCGGCCATAGACGTGGGCTTTGGTATTGTGGTGAGTGAACAGGGCTTTCGGCGCGGTGTCTTTATTCCAGAACGGGGTCGAACGCGAATGAACAAAGTTCTCAGGAATACGTAACATGAATGATTCCTTACTCCAGTGGCCTGGAGTTCTATAGGGATTTCAGCACTTCAGCTTCAACAAAAAAGTCGATTTGAAAGACGGTATCGTCGGTCATTGTTTCGATGTAATGCCATTTTTCCGGTGGGAACACGCCAAAGTGACCGGTGTTGATGATCAGCTCGCTATCGGCCTCTGGTGACGTTTCACTGGCAAAACCGAGATAGCGGACGGCCCCCTGGTGTACCGACAGGCGGGGATAGACGCCCGGGCGTGTGCCTTTATCAAGATGGCGCTGAAAAATACCGGCAGGTGCGGTGTCTTTGTTCCAGAACGGCGTGGAACGGGTATGAATACAAGTGTGCGGAATACGTAGCATGTTTTCCCCCTCTGTGTTGAGAGTATTAAAACACAAATTTGGACCGCTGTTGATTAGAAAATGCATTTTAAATGCATCTTATAGTAAGTGTTAAATAGTTGTTCTTTGTGCAAGGCACAACATCCAAATGACGCAACAATAAACATTCAATTTATGCTTCATTAATGTTACAAATACAGCAAAATATCGTGAGAACAGCGTCGGGAGGATGCGATGATTCTGGAGAAACTGCGGACGCCAAACGGCAAAAAATTCCTGCTGTCCGCTTTTGTGGTGTTTGTGATTGCCGCGGTGGTGGTTGGCCGTGCGACCTTTGGCGGCGTGGTGCGTGAATACAATCTGCCGTATGCCGACTGGACCACCAGCATGTTTGTGCTGCAAGGGGCGATGGTGTTTGTTTACAGCTGCATTTTCACGTTGTTGTTTGCGATTCCACTGGGCTTCTTCTTCTTAGGTTCGGATAACCAGCGTTAATCCTTTCGTGCGGGCATCACGCCTGCACGCGTATTTTCTTATTGTCTTTCCGGCAAGGAGCTGACACGATCAAAATTCACGCTTGCGGCAGATTTCATCCATACTGATCCACATACGTAATGAAGACGTACCGTGACGCTTAGGTTGATTGCGTGGGTGGCGTTTCAGGGATTAACCCATCGGTACGGAGTAGCAGTGAGAATTATTCAGGATAGTTTGCGTAAGAAGCAGTCGCTGCTGGCATCGGCCGCGATAACTTGTCTGCTGGTCTGTATTGCCCTCTTTTTTCTGTATCAACGTGCGCTTTCGCAGGTCAGTGAAGGCGTCAACACGTTACAAAACCAGATGATGACGATATTTAATGATAACGAGCTGATGGCTGAGGCTGCTGGCGTGCGTTATCAGCAGATCAGTCGTCATGAATTGTGCGGCGATGCTGATATTTTTCATCCTCGCGACACGGCCTGGGGGATTAATGCCGACCCTGACACGTTAGTTCCTGACCGCGGCGCTCTGGTAACCAGAACGCCGGAGTACAGTGCCCGCTGTATCTATGTCGCCGCGGAATACATTCGCGCAAAAGTGAAGGCGCTGAATCCGGATCTGCACGATATTCATCGTTATATCATCGCCAATGATGGTCGCTGGTTTTACTGGTTTAACCCCGCCGACTCGATACCTTTTAGTTTCTCGACCTCGCAAATGGCGCGCGACCCTCAGCGTTTTTTCAGCGAACCGGAAATGTTCTATGACCGCGTGCTGCAAAAAGGTATGCGAAAGAAGTCGCTGAGTTCGACCCGCTTATACGCCGATAAAATCACCGGCGACCGGGCCTACAGCGTGGTGAGCTACATCTACGATCTCTCCGAGGGGGAGCCGAGCAACCATATTATTGGTTATCTGGCCTACGATCTTTCACGCCCGGAGCTGGAGTACATGCTACGTGAGGCGTTTAATGGCAAGGTGCCTGAAGGGCTGATTCTGGGGTATGAAAGTCGACAGAGCGGCGAAGTGCTGTGCATCGTCAATAACTGCCGCTGGCTGGACGATGCGCATTCTCATCCGGTTTCACGGCGTTATGAGATTAAATACGCATTACCCAGCTGGTTGTTTATCTCCCAGGACCGCAACGCGTTGGGCGTGCTCGCGCTGGCGCCGGTGCTGCTTATCCTGCTGTTTATGTTGATACGTTATCATCTCAATCAAGCCGACCTGCGCTTTTACCGCGATCCGCTGACCGGGTGCTTCACGCGTAATATTTTCACCCTGATTCAGCAGCGATCGTTACCCTTTATGACGGTCATTCTGTTCGATTGTAATAAGTTTAAGGCGATTAACGACAGCTACGGCCATCAGGCAGGCGATCGCGCGCTGCAGGCGATTGCCGACTGTATGCTCAATGATGTGCGCGCCAACGATGACTGGGTCATTCGTAGCGGCGGCGATGAATTTGTCGTATTACTCAGTGACACCGATATTGCGCACGCGCATATGGTGGCACAACGTATTGCCGCCAGCATCGCCGTGTACCCGTTCAGTCCGCAGGGACACCCGGTACCGCTCTCGGTATCCTGGGGCGTGGCGCCGTGCCTGGATTCGCTGGATGCGGCTATTCAGCAGGCAGATGCCCAGATGTATCAGATGAAGAAACGCCGGGGCGAGAGACGATAAGCCGACGCATGCGCGGCTTATCTAAGACTTACCACCAACCGAGCTGGACGCCGATGACGGTCACGATCGCGATGATTAGCATGATGATTGTGGTCTTTCTCATTGTGCTCCTCCCGGTAGCGCATAGCCGCCGATAAAAAACCAACCCAGAAAGATCACGGCAATAAAAAAGATAACGATGGGGAAGGCGATACCCAATCTCATGGTGATATCCTGATTCCTGTTATAGATAGCGCGTATGATACTGTAATTAGCTCACCCGCTGGGTGCTAATTTCCGGGCGATGGCGAAATTTTTTGTCGCGATACATCGCGCTATCGGCTGCCCGTAGCGCGCTATCCGGGTCCATTTGGCTCGGGTCAACACTGATGACGCCAATGCTGGCGCCGGGGTAGTGAATCAATACATCGCTCAGCAGGTAATCTCCCACCAGCAGCTGCCGCAGCGTCTCGGTAAACTGCGCGAGCTGCGCCGTCGAGCGTTCAAGGGTGGCGACCATAAACTCGTCCCCGCCCAATCGCCCAAGCTGGTCATCGGCCGAGATGCCTGACTTCAGGCGCTGGGCCACCTGCTGTAAGAACTCGTCGCCCGCCTGATGGCCATAGCTATCGTTGATCTTCTTGAAGTGATCGAGGTCAATAAACGCCAGAATCACCGAATGGTTGAGGTGCCTGGCCAGGGAAAACAGGGTCTCGAGATTTTCAAACACCGCGCGACGGTTTGGCAGCCCGGTGAGCGCATCGGTGTAGGAGTGATAAATCAGCGCGGCATTCGCCTCCTGCAACTGAGACACCAGCGATTCTTTCTCAATATAACGGGCAATGATGCTGGCAAACAGCTGAAGTACGTGCTCGCTGTTAAAGCTGAGCGGCTTCTGTTGCTTGCTGGCGGCGCACAGCGTGCCGTACAGCGAACCATCGGTCAGATGAATAGGCGTACTGAGGAAGGTGGTGATCCCCAGCGCTTTTGCCGCGTCGCAATCGCTCCAGCGGCCCGGTACGTTATCACTGTAAAAACAGTTGTCGTCCATGGCGCGCTTGCACAGCGTATCGCCCCACGGGACGGAGAGATTTTCGGGGATATCCATGTCACCGCTATTACGCGAGTAGACAATGTGCTGCAGGTCTGCCTGGGTATCAATTTTCGTCAGATAGGTCGATTCCATGTTGGTGACCAACTCAAGCATCTCAAGCAGTTGACGGACAAGGTTCTCTAGCGATTGTTCCGTGGCAAGTGTTTGCGATACTTTGGCAAGGATAATATCTGACATGGAAACGAGGGTCCCCTGGATTGGCAAAAGCAGTTATGGTGTGTGATCCTAAAACGAAATTGGACCTCCTGAATTTTATACATTATGTATCCAGAAGGTAAGCGCTGCGTTATGAAAACGGACAAAACTGAGGGTATGCGCTTCTAATTACAGGTAAAAAAAAGCCCCATCGGGGGAGATGGGGCAAAGTAACTCATTGATTATGGAATGTTCTGTTCTCTGGTCAGTTGAGAACGAGACGTACTTTACGTCTCAAAAGTGTAGTTAAAATGAAGAAATTATGGAGTTTAAAGCTAAACTTCAGCGTAATACTAAGGAGAATTTATGCGTTCCCGCTATCTTTTACTGCTGCCTCTGCTCCTTGCCGGCTGTGCAAAGCAGGCTGAACCTGAGGCACCAAAACCGCCGCAGGTGGGTATGGCAAATCCTGCTGCGGTTTACTGCCAGCAGAAGGGCGGAGAAAGTATTCCGCAGGTTAATTCACAGGGGCAATACAGCCTGTGTAAATTGCCAAACGGTGAAACCATTGAGGAATGGGCGCTGTGGCGTCGCGATCACCCGCAGAAACAATGACAGCAAGGCGCATATCCAGTACACTTCGTGACCAGGATTATTCTGATTAACGAGAGATGTATGTTTTCGCTTAAACCGGGCACCACCGCCATTATCATCGGTGCTCGTACGACTGCTGGTCGCGCCAATATTGGTAAAAGCGTTGAGCTTTTTGCCCTGATTAACCCAGGTGAGCGTTGCCTGAATCCGGTCAACGGCGTGATGACCGAGTTAGCCGCCGACGCGCCGCGCGCGCTGTGGCTGGTGACCGGAGAAGTCAGTGCCGGTGAAGGTCAGCACGGATTTGCGTTTGTCCGTTCCGAGTATTTATTGCCGTTGACGCCGGATGCGCTGCCCGCGCACGAACGCGAAGCGCTGGTGGAATAAACGCGACACCGTCAGACGCCGCGCGAGGGGTGAGTTAGAGGTTTTTCAACCAGTCGGCGAGCACGCGCGCATGGTTTTGCGCCGTGTTCGCGGCGGCGTAAACCAGCGTCACTCCCTGCTTCTGTGCAATGTTCGCCAGGCGACGTCCATCCTCCAGATGATGGGATAGTTCATCGCGGTAGTGTTGGCAGAAGCAGGCAAAATCGATCACCTCGCCGTGAAACGCTTTGCGCAGTTCGGCGGACGGGGCAAGGGTTTTACACCACTCATCGTAGATGAGATCTTCCTTTTTGATGCCGCGTGGCCACAGTCTATCAACCAGAACACGGTAGCCGTCATCGGGTGCGGCGTCTTCATATACGCGTTTACACTGGATCATATCCTTCCTCCCTTTATCCTCTTTGACCATACCACAAACTTTGGTTGGGTACGCTAGCCGGGTATTGCTATTGCGCGCGGACATCGCTAATCTGAGGCTCCTTATGCCGTACGTCACGTCTGCCCATAAGGACCCATCATGGAAAACTCTGCTGTAACTCCCACTCTTCGTATTGCACTGGTTGGCGACTATAACGCCGATGTTATCGCGCATCAGGCTATTCCGCTGGCGATTGATGACGCCGCTGCGGTGCTGGAATTGCCCGTTGAATACCGCTGGCTGGCAACGCGTGATGTGAAAAGCTCCGACGATCTCGCCGAATTTGACGCTATCTGGCTGGTTCCTGCCAGCCCTTATGAGAATACTGAAGGCGCGTTGACCGCCGTGCGCTATGCGCGTGAAAACAGCGTACCATTCCTCGGCACCTGCGGCGGTTTTCAGCACGCCATACTGGAATACGCGCGTAACGTGATGGGCTGGGAAGATGCGGCTCATGCGGAAACCGACAGCGAAGGACGGATGGTGATTGCGCCGCTTGCCTGCTCGCTGGTGGAAAAAAGCGATACCATCGAGCTGCGCGCCAATACGTTAATTGCTCGTGCCTATGGGCGTGACAGCATTGAAGAGGGGTATCACTGCAACTACGGGATTGCCGACGACTTCGCCGCCGAACTGGAAGCACAGCCGCTGCGAGTGACGGGCTGGGACGATAACGGTGATATTCGCGCGGTGGAGCTGGTGACGCATCCGTTCTTCGTGGCGACGTTATTCCAGCACGAGCGCAACGCGCTGGCGGGGCGTCCGGCACCGTTGGTGCAGGCGTTCCTGCACGCCGCCGCGCAGTAAAATAGACTCCAGTAGGCCGGATGGCGGCTACGCCTTATCCGGCCTACCTATCAACGACTACCGATATTAATTTCTCTATCGCGTCCGGCCAGCCCGCCGAACACCGCCATCACCAGCGCAATGGCTGCGACGGCCATCAGCGAGAGATGCCATGCCCCGGTAGCATCATGCATTTTCCCCATCAGCGGCGGCCCGCAAGCCGCCAGCAGATAGCCAACGGCCTGCGCCATGCCCGAGAGCGCCGCGGCCTGGTGCGCCGAGCTGGCGCGTAGCCCGATAAAGGTCAGCCCCAGAATCATCGTCGCACCGGAGCCGAAACCGAAAATCACCGTCCACAGCGCCGCCTGCGACGGGAATATCCAGTAACCCAGAGCGCTCACCGCGCACATCAGCGCGACGGTAATGGCGATCCCTCGCTGATCCTTGAGGCGATGCAGGATTAACGGAATAGCAAAACCGGGCGCGGCGGTTGCCAACTGGAGCAGCCCGTGCAGAGAGCCGGCCTGCGCTTCGCTGTAGCCCTGACTCATTAAAATGGTTGGCAGCCAGCCGATAATCACGTAGTAAACCAGCGAGTTCAGCCCGAGGAAGAGAGTGACCTGCCAGGCTAATGCTGAACGCCAGATCCCACGGTTGTGCATCGCGCCGCTGCTGGAAAGTGCAGTCGCTTTCGAGGCTCGCCATTGTGGCAGCCAGAACAGCAGCGCCAGTAACGGGAAGGCGATGAGCATCAACAGCGCGCCGCGCCAGCCGAAGCCGCTCAGCGCAATTGGCACCACCAACGCTGAGCCCAGCGCGGCTGCGGCCCCCATGGTGACGGAATAGGCCCCGGTCATTTTGGCCACCTGACTGGCGAAATCCCGTTTAATCAGCCCTGGCAGCAGGACGTTGCCTAGCGCAATCCCGCAGCCAATAATGGCGGTACCGATAAACATCAGCGTGATAGAGGGCAGGGAGCGCACGACGATCCCGGCGCATATCAACAGCATGGCGATAAACAGGCTGCGTTCCATGCCAAAGCGGCGGGCAATCCCCGCCGCCAGCGGCGACACCAGGCCAAAGGCCAGCAGCGGAAGGGTGGTTAATAGCCCGGTCTGCGCGGTGGTCAGGCCATATTCAGCGCGAATGGCGTCGAGCAGCGGTGCCGCGCCGGTGAAGGTGACGCGTAGCGTTGAGGCAATCAGTAAAATACCAACAATCAACAGCCAGCGGCGTTGTGAAGAAGCAACAGCGTCAGACATAGTGTTCTCAAGCAGAAAATTGAGAGACTACGATACCCGGTTTAGCTTGCGTTGAAATCAAGCTAAAATGACAGATTATCGCTAAATTCGGACAAAATAATGCTCGGACTCGGTTTAGGCGGCTATCACCCGGACAGTCACGATGACGCGGCGGTGGCGTTTGGCATACAGGTTGTTGAGGGGGAGCAGTACATCCCCGTACATCAGCACCGTAAGGGGCAGTTGATTCTGGCGCTGCGCGGAGCGATTACCTGCGAGGTGGAGAACGCTATGTGGATGGTACCGCCGCAGTTTGCGGTGTGGATCCCAGGCGAAGTACCGCACAGCAACCGCGCCACACCGCAGGCGGAGCTGTGCTTTTTGTTTATCGAGCCTGGCGCCGCGCGAATGCCGGCCCACAGCTGTACGTTGAAAATTTCGCCATTGGTGCGTGAGCTGATTCTGACACTGGCCGAGCGCAATGAAGCCGTACGTCAGACGCCGGAAACTCAGCGTCTGATACAGGTGCTTTTTGACGAGTTGCCGCAGCAGCCGGAACAGCAGCTACAGCTGCCGGTATCGGCGCATCCGAAAATTCGACTGATGGTCGAGACGATGGAAGCGGAACCGGCACAGTGGCAGACGCTGGCGCAGTGGGCCAGCCGTTTTGCCATGAGCGAGCGTAACCTGGCGCGGCTGGTGGTAAAGGAGACCGGGCTTAACTTTCGTCGCTGGCGGCATCAGTTGCAGTTAATCCTCGCGCTACAGATGCTGGTGCGTGGTCTTAGCGTCCAGCAGGTCGCGCTGTCGCTCGGCTACGATTCGACTACTGCGTTTATCACCATGTTCCGCAAAGGGTTAGGGCAGACGCCAGGGCGTTATCTGGCGGCGCTGACTACGACTTCCCAATAAGCAGCGACACCAGCCCGGCAGCAATCAGCGGCCCCACCGGCACGCCGCGAAACAGCGCCACGCCAAGTACGGTGCCGATCAACAAACCCGCCACCAGATGCGGTTGACTGCCCATCAGCGTCACGCCGCGCCCGCCAAGCCAGGAGACAAATATACCGACGGCGATAGCGACCAATGATTTCCAGTTGCCGAATGAATGGATTAGCGTGCTGGCGGGCAGAGCGCCGCTGGCGATCGGCGCCATGACGCTAATGGTGAGAATGATAATACCGATACTCAGCCCCTGTTTTTCCACCCATGGGAAAAAGGCACTGAGTGGCGTAACGCGGATAATGATCAGAACCAGAATAGAGACAGCGACGGTGGTGTTATGGCTGACGAAGCCGAGCGCAGCCAGACCCAGGAGGATCAGCAGGGTGGTATCGAGCATAGAGCGGTAATCCTTGCCAAAAAGAGAAAAAGACAGCATTTCGTAGCCACGGCGTTGCGACGCTTAACCGGGCTACGTATTTTCGTTCATCTACTTTACGCAAGAAGCAGCGCGTAAACAGGTCTTTTTCAATCTTAGTAATGGATTTCAGGCATTTGCCTGATTATTTGACCAATACCGTGATTAACGGGCTGCCTTCGCGAATAAACAGAGGAATCGTCTCCAGTCCGGCGGCGACGGCGATCCGCTGCCCCCCCTGATAGCGCTCGCCATCAAGGCCAACCCAGGCGTTGCCGCTCGGTAACCAGACGTCGCGCTGACGCTGTCCGGCGTGCATCACCGGCGCGACCAGCAGGTCTTCGCCGAACAGATACTGATCCTCCGTCTGCCAGCTCTGCGGCTCGTCCGGGTAGTGCCAGAACAGCGGACGCATCAGCGGGTCGCCGTGGCGGTGCGCATTGTCATATAGCGCATCAATGTATGGACGCAGGCTTTCCCGCACTTCAAGCCAGCGTTGCATGATGGCGTAGTTTTCCTCGCCGTAGCTCCACAGCTCGTTTGGCGAGCCGCTGTCGCACTGCGGAATGCCGTTACGGTAGCTTTCCGGCGGCTGCACGCGCGGTTCACGATAGCCATGCATACGCAGCACCGGGCAAAATACGGCCCACTGGAACCAGCGAATCAGCAGTTCATGGAACGCCGGATCGTGAATATTGCCGCCCTGGAAACCGCCGATATCGGTAGTCCACCAGGGGATGCCCGCCAGCCCCATATTCAGCCCGGCCGCCAGCTGATTGCGGAAGGCGTGGAATGAAGAGTGCACATCGCCTGACCACGCCAGCACGCCGTAGCGTTGACTGCCTGCCCAGCTACAGCGCACCAGGTTGACGATATCGCGCTCGCCCGCCTCGCGCAGGCCATCATAGAAACCCTGGGCAAAATCGCGGGGATAACGGTTGCCAACCTCGAGCACCGGGCCCGCGTGATAGCGGTAGTTGTCAAAATCATAAGCACGGTATTCCGGCTCTGCTTCATCCAGCCAGAACAGCTTAATGCCGAGATCGTAGTAGTTTTTCTTCACTGTCTCCCAGACAAACTGGCGCGCCTGCGGGTGGGTAGCATCGAAGAAGGTGGTATTGCCCATAAAGTCGAGATTGACCTGTACGCCCCGGTCACTGGTGACCAGCCAGCCTTTGGCCTTCATCTGTGGGAACAGCGGACTGCGCGCTTCAACCGTCGGCCAGACTGAGACCATCAGCTTGATGCCCAGCGATTCCAGTTCGTCGACCATCGCCTGCGGGTCCGGCCAGTCAACCGGGTCAAAACACCAGGTTCCCTGGTTCGGCCAGTGGAAAAAGTCGATAACCATGACCGACAGCGGCAGGTTGCGTCGACGATATTCACGGGCAACCTCCAGCACTTCCCGCTGATTGCGGTAGCGCAGCTTGCACTGCCACAGCCCGCTGATAAATGCCGGGGCAGGCGGCGGCGTGCCGGTTGCGCGTGCGTACTGGCGAGTAACCTGAGCGACGCTATCGCCCGCGGTGATCCAGTAGTCCATCTCTTCGGTGACGCGCGCCGTCCACTCGGTGTGGTTTTTTGCAAGCCGCACTTCCCCGATGGCCGGGTTGTTCCACAGCAGGCCATAGCCGAAGCTGGACTGTAAAAAGGGCACGCTGGCCTGAGAGTTGCGCTGGGCAAGCTCCAGCGAGCAGCCTTTGAGATCCAGCCACGGCTGCTGGTACTGGCCCATACCGTACAGCCGCTCACCGTCGCGGGACTCAAAGCGTACCGTGAGTTGGTATTTGCCGCCGGGCAGCGGTTTAAATTCGCGGCCGTCCAGCTTCAGGGCGCTGACGTATTTGTCCTGGCTCTTCTCACTGGCGCCAATCCCAACGGTTGAACGCTGACGCCACATCTCTTCCAGCAGCAGCTCGCCGCGCTGGTTATAAAACGCCAGTTGTCCTTTGAGGTTCAACACCGCGCGAATGTTGCCGTGAGTTAAGGTCAGCGTTTCCGCATCCTGCGCAATGACGGCCTGGCCGCTGGCCTGAGGTAACAGTGCATGAAGTTCGTCGTTAAACGCCGGAGCGCAGGTGGCACGTACGCGCAGGCTGTTTTCTCCCCACGGCTCAATGCGCAGGATCTGTCGTTCAAAACGCCATTCAATAGCGTTAGCGTGCTGGATTAATTCGCTCATGGTTGGCTCATCCTTTAACGAGAGATTGGGTTTTCGCGAGATTGATTTCCTGCATGGTGTGGTCGTCGAGCTTGTACCAGCGCAGGGTGATGAATGCGCCGAGCGACAGTAGCCCCGGCACCACGGTAAAGAGCGCGACGATGCAGTGCATCGCCAGCGGCGTTTGCTCCGCCGCGTTGGCGACGTAGCCGCTGAAGCCGAGCGTCCAGCCGACGATAGCCCCGCTTAGCGCCATACCCAACTTAAGTACGGCCAGGAAGGTCGAGAAAATAATACCGTCCATGCGCTTGCCCTGACGCCATTCGCCGTAGTCGGCGACGTCGGCCATCATGACCCACATCAGGGTAGTCGTAGACTGATAAAGGGTGGAGACGATAAAGGTGAGCGGAACCAGCACCAGGACCGCTTTCGGCGCGAAGAACAGACCGATGCTCAACAGCCCTGCCAGTACGGAACAGTAGCCAAACATCTGTACCTTATTGGCGTTGCGGGTCAATCGTTTCGCCAGCAGGCTGCCGGCGGCCTTGCCGATGATATGCGCGGCCAGCATCCACATAAAGTAGGCGGCGTTACCGAGGTAGTAGGTGACGAAATACATCATCGCGCCCAGGCGGATAACGCCGAAGCCAATGTTGGTCATCACCAGCACGGCGACAACGCGCCACTGGTCATTGCGCAGCAAATCGCGCAGTTCCGCGAGGTAGTTATTGTGGGTGGCGGGGGCTTTAATGCGCTCGCGGGTGTTGGCAAAGCAGAACCAGAACATGATGACCGCGGCGCTGGCCATAATCGCCATTGCCCAGCGATAGCCAGCCAGTTTATCCGCGCCACCGAGATATTCGGCCAGCGGCATCATAAAGAACGTCGACATCGCGCCGCCGAGGGTCGCCAGGAAAAAGCGCCAGGACTGCAGCGAGATACGTTCGTCGTTATCCGGGGTGATCACCGCGCCCATCGAACAGTAGGGAATGTTGATGGCGGTATACATCAGCATCATAAAGGTGTAGCTGACGCTGGCAAAAATCATTTTGCCGGACATATCCAGCGACTGCGGTACGGCGTAAGTCAGCAGGCAGCTAACACCAAACGGCAGGGCCAGCCACAGCATCCACGGGCGAAATTTACCCCAGCGGGAACGCGTGCGGTCAGCCATGTAGCCCATTGCCGGGTCGATGATGGCGTCGGCGGTGCGGGCCAGTAAGAACATGGTGCCGACAAAGGCGGCCGGTAGGCCCACCACGTCGGTATAGTAGAAGGTTAAGAAGATAATGACGTTATCCAGCCCGATGTGACTGGCCATGTCGCCCAATCCATAGCTGATCTTTTCTTTACGGGTAACTTTTGTATTCATCATGTCACCTGGTGTCGTTAAAGTACGATTGTGGGGAAAGACGCCATATAGTGTGGATGGGAGCGGGGAGTTAACAATTGCGATATTCCGTATTACGTTTACGTAAACTGCTTTACGTGATACCGGTAACAAAAAGTGCGTAACACGAACGCAACGATTCATTCACTGGATTAATATCCGGTGAATGAAGGGTTAAGTCAGATTGAAGAGAGGGCGTCAGGACTGACGGCGGAAGGCAACCAGCTCCGGCTGGGCAATACGCAGGTAGTCGGCGGTGTTGAGAATGACCGATTTCTCCAGGCTACCGGCGTTAAAGGCTATCTCGTTAAAGCGCTCAAACAGCAGCGGGTCGGCAATGAGTCGCAGCGCGCGATGAAAGCTAAAGGGTGGGATAGCGCCAAAAACGCAGGCGGTTAGCGCGTCCACTTCGGCGGGGCTCGCCAGCGAGGCCTTCAGGCCGCCAACATACTGCGCGAGGCGCGACAGATCGGCCTGCTGGTCAGCGGCGAGAATCGCCAGTATGTGCTGGTTCACGCCGTTGCCCTTCACCTTGCACACCAGCGCTTTGGCCCCCTGGCCCAACACGGTGCCGCGTACTTCTGACACAGCTTCACATTTTCCAACCGCTTCATGCTCCATGACCCGATAACGCGCCTGCTGCTCATCGAGCAAGGCCAACAACCGCTGGTGGATATTGGGTGATACTGGCTCAATCATGTTTTTCTCCCCTAATGCTGTCAGTTGTGGTGATGACGCTGCTTCTTTTGCTGGTACAGACGTTGGTCGGCAATTTCCATCGCGCCGTCGAGATTGTCCCCGACGCACATTTTATAGGCGCCCCACGAGAAGCTGACGCGGTTATCGTCGTCGATAAGCGCCAGTTGCTCCTTGATTCGCTGTGGAATTAACTGCGCGTCCTTCTCGTCGTAGTCCACCAGAATAATGCAGAACTCGTCGCCGCCAAGACGCACGGCATAGTCGCTTTTGCGTACCGTCGCGGAGATGGCCTGCGCCAGCATGATAATCGCCCGGTCGCCTTCGTTGTGTCCCCAGGTGTCATTAATGTGCTTCAGTTTGTCGAGATCCAGCGCGATGATCACGACGCTCGCGCCCTGTTCGGTCAGACGCTGAAGGCGCATGCTTTGCACCGGTGAGAGGATTTTACGGTTATACAACCCGGTGAGCGAATCGCTGATGTTCTCTTTGCTGACCATCCGATAAAGGCGGAAATGGGTGCGTACCAGGTGCAGCAGTACTGCTGTCGTTAGCAGGTAGAAGAGGAACAGCTTCCAGGAGCTGAGCAGGAAATACATCACGTCCAGCGACAGCACCACGTGCATGTTTTCCGCCAGCGGGCGCGAGTAGTTGACGTAGCTCAGCAAATGCGCCGCGCTGCGATGGACCTCGATATTGGCGTTGTTGTCGGAATCGGTAAACGAAATATCGAGGTAACGCCAGACCAGCGGGCGATCGCGGGTGTAAAAAATTTCTCGCATATCCTGATGGGACAGGTCGACCATAACAATACCTTTCAACTGTTCCTGGCGATAAACCGGCGTCAGAAAAGTTAAGATATTCTTACGAGTGAAGGTGTCGACATAAATACTGGAGACTACCGTTCGGCCAAGAAATAAATTCTCCAGACTGGCCGATGAAATTCCAAGGCGAGCGCCATAAAGAAAATTCCAGCTGGTTAAAGTTGGGTCTTTAATTACGACTGGTGAATTAAAATAAATATATTGATTCACCAAATCAATATAATAGCGAAAACGCTTTTCCGGTCTGAGATCGTCAGGCAGTAGGGGATTCCAGACAATATCGTTGGTAATTGCGCTATCAAACGCCTCAAGCATTGGGAGGTCCTGGACCCACTGCGAGCAGGGCGTTTTGCCCGCAGTTAATGAACCTTTGAGCGGTGAGTAGCTGTGGCCGTCAATGTTCAGACCGACAACATCGCCCAGGCGCTGCACGCTGTCACAAGCTCTCGTGGCCGCATCAACGGTAGGGGCTTCATCCATCTTTCGCGAGAGTTGCGAGATAATCAGCTGGTTCTGATATTTATCATAGAGAAAGGCCGATTCTCCTTTGTCTATGATATATCGCATATAATCCGTCATATCCCGATGACTTGAGATCAACTCATAGATCAGAAATGAGGATGTCAGTATTACCACGCCGGATGAAATCACGAAGCGGAGTATTTTGTTTTGCAGTTTCATGGCGAAATTATATGTTCTTCCGTGTAATGGGAAATTTTACCATGTGCGGGGCGCTATCACTAGTGAAGCATTAGCTATGAGAATGTATTACAAATATTGGATGAGGACGACCTGTGACGAGGCTGCTGATTTATCTCCTTTTATTCCGCATTCCTCGTCACGTTTTGCACGAGAGGTCAGAAAAACATCCTGATGGCACAATACACCAGCAGCAGCGCCAGGATGATATTCACACTCCGACCATGCCGGCGAAACAATGACTGGAATAGATGACCAGCCAGCGCCCAGATCAGATTCCCCAGACTGCCAATCACTGCCAGCAGCACGCTGACAGCGATGACCCAGAACATATCCTGCGTGTAGGGTAATACGAACGCAGACAGCGCCGTAATGCCATATAGAATAATCTTCACGTTGGCAAACTGCAGGCCAAAACTGAGCCAAAAGCCCAAAGGCTGCGTATTGGCTTCTGCTGTGGATGAGCTGGTCGCTATTTTCCATGCCAGCCAGAGTATATACGCGGCACCTATCCACACCAGCCATCGGGTGACGGATGGCATCACGCTGATCAGCGCATAGGTAAACAGACCGCAAAGGAGCATCAGCACCAGAAAGCCAGCGCTCATGCCGGCCAGGACGCGAGCACTTCGGCGTAAACCATGCTGATTAACTGAACTTAACGCGAGGATATTGTTAGGCCCGGGCGTCAGTGCGGTAATGAGGGTATAGGTTAAGAAGCTGCTGATAATGAGAGTGGTCAATTGTATTCTCCTTGTTTTTGCCGCATATTAGCCGCGTAAAAACATTCAAAAAAGCGAATGTTTTAAATTCCAGACTTTCAATATTTCGATGTTTTGCGTGAGAGGAATCTATGGATTTGCGTCGTTTCATCACCTTTAAAACGGTTGTTGAAGAAGGGTCGTTTGCTCAGGCCGCGCGCAAGCTCTGCTGCACGCAATCTACCGTCACTTTTCAGATCCAACAGCTGGAACAGGAGCTGTCATACTCGGTGTTTGAGAAAGTGGGGCGTCGAATGGTTCTCACGCCTGCGGGGAAATTACTCCTGCCAAAGGTAAGAGAACTGACGCGTGTGCTGGAGGGGATTCGGCAGATCTCCGATCGCGAGGAAGAGATCGCCGGAGACCTTCGGGTGATGGTTGGGGAAACCTTACTCGCCTACAAAATGCCTGAGGTTCTGAAACTGCTGAGGATTAAAGCGCCAAAAGTGCGTCTTTCTCTTCAGTCGGTAAACTGTTATGCCATTCGGGACGCGCTGCTCAACGATAATACGGATCTGGGCGTCTTTTACCGCGTGGGTCATGATGAGGCGTTGCACAAGGAATATTTTGGCCAACAGGAATTGGTACTGGTGGCATCCCCAGAGCTGCAGGGCGTTGATTTCACGAGAAAGAATCAGCATATTCCGCTCAGCTTCATTATCAATGAACCGCAGTGCGTTTTCAGGCAACTCTTCGAATCGACGCTCCGCGAAAGAAAGATTACGTTAGACAACACGATTGAGCTGTGGAGTATTGAGAGCATTAAACGCTGCGTGGCCAGCAATCTGGGCATCTCATTTCTGCCACTTTTCAGCGTATTGCGGGAACTGGAATCCGGTGAATTGATAACGCTTCCTTTTTCCGCAATGCCGATGACGATAACGGCACTTTGCGCCTATCACGCCGACAGAACCCTGAGTCCCGCGATGGAGATATTCATTGACTGCATGCGACAGTGTTTAGGGGAGGCGGAATCTGAATGCCTGGGGGAATTATCTCCCCATCTTGACGTCACGTCATAGGTAAAGAAATCAGCCAGAAAACAAGTTAACTGGCTGATTTTTTTATTAATCCTTGATGGTGTTGCCCTGCTTATGGAACAGCTCGCGGAACACCGGGTAAATATCCTCCTGATCGCGGATGTGCTGAATGGCAAAGTTATCAAACGTCTGCTGCAGGTGCTCGTACTCACGCCACAGGGTCTGATGGGCCCGACGGGTGATTTCGATATAGCTGTAGTAGCGCACCACTGGCAGAATTTTCTTCGCCAGAATTTCGTGGCACAGCGGTGAGTCATCTGCCCAGTTATCGCCATCCGACGCCTGCGCCGCGTAGATATTCCACTGCGCCGGGTCGTAGCGCGCTTTCACCACCTCATCCATCAGCTTCAGCGCGCTGGAGACGATGGTGCCGCCCGTTTCCTGAGAGTAGAAGAACTCATGCTCATCCACCTCTTTGGCCTGGGTGTGGTGACGAATGTAGACCACTTCGACGTTTTTATAGGTTCTGCTCAGGAACAGATAGAGCAGGATATAAAAGCGTTTCGCCATGTCTTTGGTGGACTGATCCATCGAACCGGAGACGTCCATCAGGCAGAACATCACGGCCTGGCTGGAAGGCTCTGGCCGTTTCTCGTAGTTTTTGTAGCGTAAGTCAAAGGTGTCGATAAACGGCACACGGTCAATCTTCGCCCGCAGGTCAGCAATTTCTTTGCGTAACCGCTCCTCTTCCAGCAGCTGCGCTGGCTCGCTTTTCGCCACTTCATCCAGGGTGGCTTCCAGCGCGTGCAGCTCGCGGCGCTTGCCGGCCGTCATGGCGGTACGGCGGGCAAGGGAGTTTTGCAGCGATCGCACGACGCTGATATTGGCGGGCACGCCGTTAGAGGTGAAGCCCGCGCGGTGGGTTTTAAACTCGGTCAACTGGCGCTGCTGATTCCGTTTGAGATTGGGCAACGCCAGATCCTCAAACAGCAGATCCAGATACTCATCTTTGGAAATCTGAAACACAAATTCGTCCTGACCTTCGCCGTCGGCGCTGGCCTGGCCCTGTCCGCTACCGCCACCCCCGCCGCCGCCCTGAGGGCGCTCGATGCGATCGTTTTGTACAAAGTGGTCGTTACCGGGATGCACCCGATGGCGTAATCCTCCGCGTCCCTGATGGAACATAGGTTCGCTAATATCATCCGTCGGAATAGAAACGGATTCGCCGCTATCGATGTCGGTCACCGAACGCTTGTTGATGGCCTCGGAGATCGACTGTTTTATTTGCGCTTTATAACGGCGCAAGAAACGCTGGCGGTTAACCGCGCTCTTATTTTTGCCGTTCAGACGCCGGTCAATAAACCAGGTCATATATCCCTCCCGTACTGCATGTGCCAACTTGCAGCGCCTGTAAGTGCCGGAAACGCCGGCCTACGGGACATTGTTGTAGGCCCGGTAAGCGCACGCGCCACCGGGCAGATTATTAAGACGACTTACGCACCCGCAGGTACCACTCGCACAGCAGGCGAACCTGCTTGCGGGTATAGCCTTTTTCCATCATCCGATCGACAAAATCATCGTGTTTTTTCTGCTCATCGGTTGAGGTTTTCGCATTGAAAGAAATGACCGGCAGCAGCTCTTCGGTATTGGAGAACATTTTCTTCTCAATCACCGTGCGCAGCTTCTCATAGCTCGTCCAGTTCGGGTTGCGGCCGTTGTTGTTGGCGCGGGCGCGCAGCACAAAGTTGACAATTTCGTTACGGAAGTCTTTCGGGTTGCTGATCCCGGCAGGCTTCTCAATTTTTTCCAGTTCAGCGTTCAGCGACTCGCGGTCGAACAGCTGGCCGGTATCCGGGTCGCGATATTCCTGATCCTGAATCCAGAAGTCCGCATAGGTGACATAACGATCAAAAATGTTCTGCCCGTATTCGGAATAGGATTCGAGGTACGCGGTCTGGATCTCTTTGCCGATAAACTCAGCGTATTTCGGGATCAGATAGCCTTTCAGGAATTCCAGATAGCGTTCCGACTGCTCCTGCGGGAACTGCTCGCGCTCGATCTGCTGCTCCAGCACGTAGAACAGATGCACCGGGTTGGCCGCCACTTCAGCGTGGTCGAAGTTAAACACCCGCGAGAGGATTTTAAAGGCGAAACGCGTCGACAGACCGTTCATCCCTTCGTCCACGCCCGCGTAATCACGATACTCCTGATACGACTTGGCTTTCGGGTCGGTATCTTTCAGGCTTTCACCGTCATAGACGCGCATTTTCGAGTAGATGCTGGAGTTTTCCGGCTCTTTCAGACGCGAAAGAATCGAGAAGCGCGACAGCGTTTCCAGCGTGCCCGGCGCGCATGGCGCATGGGTCAGCTCACTGTGATTAAGCAGTTTCTCGTAAATCTTGATCTCTTCGGAGATCCGCAGGCAGTAAGGCACCTTGACGATATAAACACGGTCGAGGAACGCCTCGTTGTTTTTGTTGTTGCGGAAGGTCACCCACTCAGATTCGTTCGAGTGCGCGAGGATAATGCCGTTGAACGGCAGGGCGGAGATCCCTTCGGTGCCGTTATAGTTACCTTCCTGAGTCGCGGTCAGCAGCGGATGCAGCACCTTAATGGGCGCTTTAAACATCTCGACGAATTCCATGATCCCCTGGTTAGCGCGGCACAGCGCGCCGGAGTAGCCGTAGGCGTCCGGGTCGTTCTGCGCATAGTGTTCCAGTTTACGAATATCGACCTTACCGACCAGCGCCGAGATATCCTGGTTGTTCTCGTCGCCCGGTTCGGTTTTGGCAATCGCAATCTGCTCGAGAATTGACGGCCACACTTTAACCACACGGAATTTGGTGATGTCGCCACCAAACTCGTGCAGGCGTTTCGCCGCCCACGGCGACATGATGGTGCCGAGATAGCGGGTAGGCACGCCGTACTCTTTTTCCAGAATCTGCGCGTCTTCCTGCGGGTTGAACAGACACAGCGGATGGTCGTTTACCGGGCTGCGTTCGCCGTTGGCGCTCAGCACGTAGATAGGCACCCGCTGCATCAGCGATTTCAGACGTTCAGCCAGCGATGATTTACCGCCGCCGACCGGGCCCAATAAGTAGAGGATTTGTTTTTTCTCTTCCAGTCCCTGGGCGGCGTGTTTCAGATAGGAAACAATCTGCTCAATGGCTTCTTCCATGCCGTAAAACTCTTCGAACGCCGGGTAGCGCCCGATGACTCGGTTCGAAAAGAGACGGGAAAGCCGCGGTTCCTGGGCGGTATCAACCATTATCGGCTCGCCAATAGCCGTTAATAGCCGTTCTGCCGCGTTAGCATAGGCACTGCGATCCTGCTTACATACAGCAAGAAACTCCTGCAGTGTGAACTCTTCGTCCTTGGCAGCTTCATAGCGCTGGCGATAGTGATCGAATATATTCATGGCATGCCGTCCTTTCGTTTTTTAGCACAGGTTAAGAGCCGTTGGTATGAATAATGGGGGCTCCCGGAAGAGGTAAGCCGAACGACGCTCAACCTTGACCCAGCAACCTGTGTGCCAGGTTGTCGGACAATAAGCAATGACGCTCGCGGCAATTACACCTTCTAAAAATAAGCGTAGATGGCATTTGCAAAACTTGCATGGCGATAAAATCGATTTTCAATGACATATCAATAACTCATCAAAAAATACGGGCATTAAATCTTTTCATCTTTTTTCTTCTTTCATATAGCTGTCACGTATTTGCAAGCCGGTTGCCATCTTTGGCAGAGATAATGGCAAGTCATAATGTGTAATTACAGGTAAAAAATTTGTCGTAGGGCCATGTGGAAGGTAAACTTTCGCCGCTGATACGTTGAATAAAAAGGAATTACAGATTGTGAATCGAATCAAACTTCTAACGCTAGGGGTCCTGATTGCCACTTCGGCTACTGCGGTACAGGCTGAAAGTAAGTTCACGCTGGGCGCGGGCGTGGGGATCGTTGAGCATCCTTACAAGCAGTACGACCATGATGTGTATCCCGTTCCGGTTATTAGTTACGAAGGGGACAACTTCTGGTTCCGTGGCTTAGGCGGCGGTTATTACCTGTGGAATGACGGTACCGACCAACTGTCCCTGACGGCTTATTGGTCACCGATGTACTTCAAACCTGGCGACAGCGACAACAGCCAGTTGCGTAAACTGGATCGCCGTCAGTCGACGATGATGGCCGGTGTTTCATGGTTCCATCACACGCAGTACGGCTCCCTGCGCACAACGCTTGCGGGCGATACGCTGGATAAAAGCAACGGTCTGGTCTGGGACCTGGGCTGGGTTTACCGCTATACCAACGGCGGTCTGACCCTGACGCCGGGCATCGGCGTTGAGTGGAATAGCGATAACCAGAACGAGTACTACTACGGTGTATCCCATCGTGAATCGGCGCGTAGCGGCCTGCGCAGCTATAGCCCGGATAGCAGCTGGAACCCGTATCTGGAACTGACCGCGAACTATCGCTTCGCCGGCAGCTGGAGCGTGTACGGTACTGCGCGTTATACTCGTCTGTCTGACGAAATTACCGATAGCCCGATGATTGATAAGAGCTGGACCGGCCTGCTGTCTACCGGTATCACCTACACCTTCTAATCGTCAGTGTTGATGATCGACAAAGGCTCGCCTTCTGGCGGGCTTTTTTTATGCACTGAAATCGGGCGGCGCTGACCGGGTGCACAATGATGGTGCATCCAATTGGGGCAAAGCTGGGAGAGGTCTTGCTGGACGAGGTGGCGGTGTTGACGAAAACCCGGCGTCGCATGGCGACGACGGGTGTTCCGGTCATTAGCGTTTCGCGACTTTGATCGTCTGCGACAAGCGCGCCGGTTTGTCTTCGGTCGCTTTCTGAGGTGCGCTGGCGCACGCGGTTTCGACGCACACGAAGGTTTTGTAACCGTCATCCGGCATGTCGGTCATGCTGACGGAAAGCGCCGGGCCTGGGTTCCAGCCCACCACGTTGACGTGATGATGGTGGATAACGTCGATCGCACGCTTCAGCGAGGCGTCGTGGATGACGCTGCAGGCTTCTGGATTCAGATAGACGCGGTCGGTGCGGTCCGGGAAGGTCTGCACGCCGTCGCTCAGCTCGCCGATTTCGGCATTCTGCACTTTATCGATGTAACGATCGCCCAGGCCACTCACTTTAACGGCGTGAATATCACCGACGTTGAAGTAAGTGTGCAGCGCCGTGGTGGTTTCAAATTCGCCGTGCGCTTCCAGCTCCATCTCGCAGGTGTGGCCCAGCTTGAATCGGGCCAGCAGGCTGAACTCATGCGGCCAGTACTGGCGGGTGGCATCACTGCTTTTCAGTTCGAAGGTTAACACCACGCCGTTATCGTCTTCATTGTGCGCTTTCAGCTCCCACGGCAGATTACGGGCAAAACCGTGAGCCGGGAAACCTTGCTGCGCCGCCGGGCCGAACCAAGGCCAGCAGATCGGTACGCCACCGCGAATGGCAACGCCGTTTTTGAACGGTGTGTTACCGCTAAGCCACAGCACTTCTTCTTCACCTTCCGGTTTCCAGGAGAGCAGGTGAGCGCCCTGGAAGGCCACGGAGGCTTTCACTTTTGGGTGGTTGACAACGATAACGTCCAGCTCATCCAGCTGGCGACGAGAGAGCACAGGGGTAAGCTGTTCGATAACCGGGAGAGCGAAAATTGTCTTAATCATAATGCAATCCTTGGTGTTGAAAACGTAACCATAAAAAAAGGCGACCGAAGTCGCCTTTTTGGATCAGGTTCTCATCTCAACTTATTTGGAGATGTGAGCGATCAGGTCCAGAACTTTGTTGGAGTAACCAGTTTCGTTATCGTACCAGGAAACCAGTTTCACGAAGTTGTCGTTCAGAGCGATACCAGCTTTAGCATCGAATACGGAAGTGCAAACTTCACCGTTGAAATCAGTAGATACAACGTCGTCTTCGGTGTAACCCAGAACGCCTTTCATCGGGCCTTCGGAAGCAGCTTTGATTGCTTTCTTAATTTCTTCGTAAGAAGCAGCTTTTTCCAGACGAACGGTCAGGTCAACTACGGATACGTTCGGGGTAGGAACGCGGAACGCCATACCGGTCAGTTTGCCGTTCAGTTCTGGCAGTACTTTACCTACAGCTTTAGCAGCACCGGTAGAGGACGGGATGATGTTCTGAGCTGCGCCGCGGCCGCCGCGCCAGTCTTTGTGAGACGGGCCATCAACGGTTTTCTGAGTAGCGGTGGTCGCGTGAACAGTAGTCATCAGACCTTCGATGATGCCGAAGTTGTCGTTGATAACTTTTGCCAGCGGAGCCAGGCAGTTGGTGGTGCAGGATGCGTTGGAAACGATGTCCTGGCCTTCGTATTTGTCAAAGTTAGCGCCTTTAACAAACATCGGAGTGTTGTCTTTAGACGGACCAGTCAGAACCACTTTTTTCGCGCCAGCAGTGATGTGCTTACGAGCGGTTTCGTCGGTCAGGAAGATACCGGTTGCTTCAGCAACTACGTCAACACCAACTTCGTCCCATTTCAGGTTAGCCGGATCACGTTCAGCGGTAACACGGATTTTTTTACCGTTAACGATCAGATGACCGTCTTTCACTTCAACGGTACCGTTGAAACGGCCGTGAGTGGAGTCATATTTCAGCATGTAAGCCATGTAGTCAGCGTCTAACAGGTCGTTGATTGCAACGATCTCGATGTCAGAACGTTCCTGAGCAGCACGGAAAACAATGCGACCGATACGGCCAAAACCGTTGATACCTACTTTGATAGTCATATATTCCACCAGCTATTTGTTAGTGAATAAAAGGTTGCCTGTAAAATTACAAAAACCTTACGCAGCGTCAAGCGGAATCGTGTCAATCATTGCGACAAATCAATCTGCTGCCTAAGCTTTGCATGACTAACCTGTCTCACTCTTCCTATGAGCTAGAAACCACATGAGGGCGGCGCCGGGAATTTTAAAGGGCACGCGAGATAAAAATGTGACGAGTGTCACAATTACCCCGCTGCCTTTTCACGCCGATTAAGTTTAGAACAAAAGTTCACGCTTCATTGTTAATGTTTTGTTAGAATCGCCTGGCAAATGTATTTTTCATAGCGAGATGTGAGCAAAATGGTGAACAAACCTTCCCCGGATGACCTGAAAAATACCCTGAGTGAAATGCAGTTCTATGTCACGCAGAAACATGGCACAGAGCCGCCGTTTACCGGGCGTTTACTGCACAACAAGCGCGATGGTATTTACCACTGTCTGGTGTGCGACGCGCCGCTTTTTCACTCCCAAAGCAAGTATGATTCCGGATGCGGCTGGCCGAGTTTTTATGAGCCGGTGAGCGAAACCGCCATTCGGTATCTCAATGATTACTCCCACGGCATGCAACGTACTGAAATTCGTTGCGGAAATTGTGATGCGCATCTGGGGCACGTCTTTCCCGATGGCCCACAGCCAACCGGTGAGCGTTTTTGCGTCAACTCTGCGTCGCTCAGCTTCACGGATGACGAAAATGGTGACTCCACCAAAGGCTGAAGAAACGATTCAGCAAATTATTCCACAGGAGAGGGGGCTGAGCATGAATATTGAGCAAATGATCGACAACATGACGCCGGAGATTTATCAGCGTTTAGCCACCGCGGTGGAGCTGGGAAAATGGCCGGATGGCGTGGCGCTGACCGACGAACAAAAAGAGAACTGCCTGCAGCTGGTGATGCTCTGGCAATCGCGCAATAACCGCGACGCGCAGCATATGACCATTGATACCAACGGCCAGATGGTGATGAAGAGCAAGCAGCAGTTGAAGGAAGACTTCGGTATTGCACCGAAGCCGATTGCGACGTTTAAGCAGCACTAAGCGGCTGCCCACGGCTCGATAAGCCGTTCTCTGGCGTACCACATCGCTTCTCTGACCGCGACGGGCCTGCTCAGCAGGCCCAGCGCGTAAAAGCGGTCGGCGATGGTCTGCTGTGCGCGGATGGCCTGCATATCCATTTCTCGCGTCTGATGGCTGCGACGCGCCAACGCACAGGCCAGCGATGCGGTGTCCAGCCCCAGTTCTCCCGCCAGCAGTTGCGCCGCCTCGAGGCGATGCCGGTCAATAAATTTCCCCGTTTTCACCAGTGCCGCCACGACACCGGCGATAATGTCCTCGTTCTGCTGCGCATACTGGCGGTGGGTGAGATAGAACTGATGGTTGCTGACGCGGCCCTCGCCGGTCGCCAGCACGCGCAGCGTTCCGCTGCGTTCAGCGGCGCTCAGTACCGGGTCCCACATCATCCAGGCATCGGCGGACAGATAGTCGCTGGCGGTAAGCGGGTATTTTGGCGGCGCGTAGACGATCTTAACGTCATCCAGACCCAGCCCAGCTTCTTCCAGCAACTGCACCAGCAGCCAGTGCACGTTCGAACCTTTGTTCAGCGCAATACGCTTTCCCCGTAGTTGGGCGAGTGAGCGTATATCGCTGGCGTTGGGCACGACCATGGCCACACTCCGCGGCGCCGGTGGCTCCCAGGCCACATACAGAAGCGCGTTGTCTTTCGCCTGCGCGAAAATAGGGGGCGCTTCGCCGGTGGTGCCAAAGTCAATTTCGTTGTGACTGAGCGCCTGTAGCAGCTGCGGGCCGGCCGGATATTCGCTCCACATCACGTTAATCCCCAGATCAGCGAAATTCTGCTCCAGCAGCTGACGCGCCTTCAGCACGCCCAGATTGCCAAACCGCTGGTAGCCAATCCGCAGTTCGCGCTCACGCGGCGTGGTCGGTGGCAACTCTCCAGGCTTACGCCGTTGCTTAATGACGCCCAGATGCGCCAGCTGTGTGCGCAACGTATGGCGGCTGACGCCAAGCAGCTGTGCGGCCTGGCTCTGATTATTTTGGCTTTGACTCATTGCCGCCTGAATCATGGCGCGCAGCATACGGTCGTACAGCGCGCCGCTGTGGGCCAATAGCTGACGGCGCATAAACTCTCCCAGTTCATCGTGTTGCGCAGGCGATGAGGAGGGCGCCGAGGTCGCAGAGGCGAGGCGAAGATGCTCAGGGCCCAGTTCCACATCCGGATTCAGCAGCACCGCATTGTGCAGGGTATTTTCCAGTTCGCGAATGTTCCCCGGCCACGGATAGTCCTGCAGCAGCGCAAGCGCCTGCCCGGAAAGCCGCTGCGCCGGACGCCCAAGTCGGCGCGCGTAAAGCTGCACGAAATGGTGCGCCAGAACCGGGATATCCTGCCGGCGCTGACGTAATGGCGGCAGGGTCACGGCGGCGATGTTCAGGCGATAGAAGAGATCTTCGCGAAAGCGACGCTCCTGAATGGCGCGTGCCAGATCGACGTGCGTCGCTGCCACGACCCGCACGTTAATGCGAATAGGTTTGTGGGAGCCGACGCGGGTAATCTCCCGCTCCTGGAGGACGCGCAGCAGCTTCACCTGCAATGACAGACTCAGCTCGCCAATCTCATCCAGTAGTAACGTTCCGCCTTCCGCGGCCTCAAACCAACCCTGGTGAGTATGCGTTGCGCCGCTGAATGCGCCTTTCTCATGGCCAAACAGCTCTGACTCGGCCAGCGACTCGGTCAACGCACCGCAGTTAACGGCGAGGAAAGGCCCGTTTGCCCGTGGGCTATGACGGTGCAGATAACGGGCGACCACCTCTTTGCCGGTCCCCGTTTCCCCGACGATCAGCACTGTGGCGTCGGTGGGGGCGAGGCGCGCCAGCACCTTCTGAAAGGCCTGTGAGGCCGGGTCGACCAGCGCCGGCCCGGATAATGTGAGTTCTGCGTTGAGCATCGGAATTCTCCAGCAAGTTCATGTCTGGACGGTATCTGTTGGCGGCGTAAGTTTCCATAGGGGGGAGGCGCGTGGTTGTCGCCATTGCGGCAGCGGATGCCGTCAGGGTGTTGCATTTGCAACAGTTTCTGAAAATTAATATTTCATTTAATTACTTGATAAGTAACGATATTTTTTCTTCTGAAAATTGGCATGTATTTCGCTAACTCCTTTATAACTGACGAAGATAACCGCTTCGATAAATACCAAATATAGTTATAAAGGAAATGGATAATGACAGTACAAGCCGCTGAACAAATCAATGTCTTCTGGTTCTTACCCACCCACGGCGACGGGCGGTATCTGGGCACCACCGAAGGCGGTCGTCCGGTGGATCTCCCTTATCTGCAACAGGTGGCGCTGGCGGCGGATAGCCTCGGCTATTACGGCGTACTGATCCCCACGGGCAAAAGCTGTGAAGACTCCTGGCTGGTGGCCGCCGCGTTGGCGCCGATTACCCGTCATTTGCGCTACCTGGTGGCCGTACGTCCCGGTCTTCAGCCGCCCACGCTGGCGGCGCGGATGGCCGCCACGCTGGACCGCCTCTCCGAAGGGCGTCTGCTGATCAACGTGGTGACCGGTGGCGATCCGGTGGAGAACAAAGGCGACGGTATTTTCCTCAGCCACAGCGAACGCTATGAAGTGACCCATGAATTTCTGGAGGTGTACCGTCGCCTGCTGGCCGGTGAAAAGGTGGACTATCACGGTACGCATATTCAGGTGGAAGGGGCGGAAGTGCTGTTCCCGACGGTACAGCGCAATGGCCCGCCGCTGTACTTTGGCGGTTCCTCGGCAGAGGCGATTGACGTTGCCGCCGACCATATCGATGCCTATCTGACCTGGGGGGAGCCGCCGGCGCAGGTGGCGGAAAAGCTGGCGGTCGTGAAAGCTCGGGCGGAAGAGAAGGGGCGTCAACTGGAGTACGGTATTCGTCTGCATGTGATTGTGCGCGAGACGGAGGAAGAGGCGTGGGCCGCCGCCGATAAGCTAATTGCACACCTGGATGATGACACTATCTCTCAGGCGCAGCAGATTTTTGCCCGCATGGACTCAACCGGGCAGGCGCGCATGAGCGCGCTGCACAACGGAAATCGCGACAAGCTGCGGATTGCGCCAAACCTGTGGGCGGGTGTCGGTCTGGTTCGCGGCGGCGCAGGGACCGCGCTGGTGGGAAATCCTCAGCAGGTTGCCGAACGTATCCGCGAATATCAGGCGCTGGGAATCACCAACTTTATTTTCTCCGGCTATCCGCATCTGGAAGAAGCGCACCGCTTCGCCGAGCTGGTCATGCCGCTGCTGCCAACCAGCACCCAGCCGCGTTCCGCGAAGGGGCAAGTTAACACCGGGCCGTTTGGCGAGACCATCGGTGGGGCGAAACGGCCTGTCCCGCAGGCGAGCGCCAGCTGAGGAGTTTGCGATGTCACGACCAGAAAGCGAACCGCATATTGTGATTGTCGGGGGCGGATTCAGCGGCGCGGCCGTTGCCCTTCATTTGCTGCGCGAGTCGCGCCGCGCCCTGCGCATTAGCGTGGTGGAGCCGCGTCCCGCGCTTGGGTTTGGGGTGGCCTACTCGGCGACCGATCCCGCGCATCGAATCAACGTTCCCGCCGCGCGCATGCAACTGGCGGGTGACGACGACGGCGCATTTGACCGTTGGTATCGCCGGCACGGCGATTTTCCGCAGGACCCTCAGGCACAGCTGGCGGACGGGAGCGTCTACCCGCAGCGTGGCGCATTTGGTCGCTACGTCCAGGAAAATCTGGCACAGGCGATAAAAGCGTACAGCGGCAGCCTGACCCATATACGGGATCGCGCGGCGGGCTGGCATGACGGGTGTGTGATCACCGCCGAGGGGCAGCGGCTGCGCGCCGATGGTCTGGTGCTGGCGGTGAGTCACCCGCCGCCACGCTTGCCGACGGTGGTCCAGCACGTCGCTCAGCACCCACGACTGATTGCGAACCCCTGGCGGGCTGGTGCGCTGGCGGCCATTCCGCTGAACGCGCGGGTCGCCATTATGGGCACGGCGCTGAGCATGGCAGATGTCGTGGCGACGCTGCATCGTCAGGGGCATCAGGGAACAACGCTTGCTTTCTCACGCCATGGATTACTCTCCCGAGCCAACGCGCCGCTCGCCGCATCGGCGTGGCAGGCCAGCTATCAGACGGGCACATTACGCCAGCGCCTACGGCAGATTCGCGCGGATATCCCGCGGGCGGCGGCGCAGGGGTTGCCCTGGCAGGCCGTTCTGGATGCCGTACGCAGTCAGGGCCAGACGATCTGGCAGCAGCTTACTGAGGCTGAAAAGCGACAGTTTTTACGTCACCTGCGTCGCTTCTGGGATGTGCATCGCTACCGTATTGCGCCGCAGGTGGCGCAAGCCATCGCGGAAAAACGAGCGGACGGCACTTTTCGCTCGCTGGCGGCTCGGCTACAGGCGCTGACGGTTGAAGGCGAGGCATTTCGCCTTCAGTTGGCGCAGCGCAGCGGGGGCACCGTGTGGCAAGAGGTTGACTATCTGGTGCTCACCACCGGGCCAGACCATGCCGATTTAGTGGCGAGCCAGCCGTTTCTGGCGGCACTGCATCAGGATGGGCAGATTCGCCCGGATGCCCTGGGCATGGGCATTGAGGTTAACGCGCATTCGCAGGCGGTTGGCGCTTCTTCGCGCATATGGGTTGCCGGCCCGGCGGCGCGCGGGCGATTCGGCGAACTGATGGGACTCCCGCAGGTGGCGGAGCATGCCCGGCAGGTCGCACAAACGGTGCTGCAAACCCTGACGAGCCGTCAGAACGTGACGGCCTGAACCTCGAGATAAACGCATTATTGTGCCGGGAATAACCGGGCGCAGGAGAGATTGTTATGTCATCACAACGTGAAATTCGTCTGAATGCTTTTGATATGAACTGTGTCGGCCACCAGTCGCCGGGGCTGTGGGCGCACCCGCGCGATCGCTCCTGGCAGTATAAAGATCTGGATTATTGGGTCGATCTGGCGCGTCTGCTGGAGCGCGGAAAGTTTGACGGTCTGTTTATTGCCGACGTGCTGGGCGTCTACGATGTCTATAACGGCAACGGTGACGCGGCGATTCGTCAGGCGGCGCAGGTGCCGGTAAACGATCCGCTGGCGCTGGTCACCCCGATGGCGCTGGTGACGGAGCATCTGGGCTTTGGCCTGACCGCCTCGCTGTCATTTGAACACCCCTATCCGTTTGCTCGCCGTCTCTCGACGCTGGATCACCTGACCAAAGGCCGCGTAGGCTGGAATATCGTCACCTCGTATCTGGAAAGCGGCGCGCGCAATATCGGCCAACAGGCGCAAACGGCGCACGATGCCCGCTACGACTATGCCGATGAGTATCTGGAGGTTATCTACAAACTGCTGGAAGGCAGTTGGGAAGAGGGGGCGATTCTGCGCGATCGTGAACGGCGCATTTTCAGCGATCCGAGTAAAATTCACGCCATTAATCATCATGGCAAATTCTTTGATGTGCCGGGCTATCACCTGTGTGAGCCGTCGCCGCAGCGCACACCGGTGCTGTATCAGGCGGGCGCGTCCAGCCGCGGCAAGCAGTTCGCCGCCAGCCATGCCGAGTGCGTGTTTGTGGCTTCGCCGTCAAAAAGCGCGCTGAAAAAGACCGTGGCGGACATTCGCCGTCGTGCGGCGGAGGCGGGGCGCGATCCGCGCAGTATTCTCATTTTCAATATGCAAACGGCAATCGTCGGCGAGACGGATAAGGCCGCGCAGGCGAAGTGGCAGGAGTATAAAAACTGGACCAGCTACGAAGGCGCGTTGGCGCTGATCTCCGGCTGGACGGGCATCGATTTCGGGCAGTATCAGCCGGATGAAGTGTTTACCTATGCCAAAACCAATGCGATTCAGTCGGTGGTCGATACCTTCTCCACCGCCGACCCGGATAAACAGTGGTCGGTTAAAGCCATGGCCGAGTGGGTCGGTATCGGCGGTTTTGGTCCGCTGATTGTTGGCAGCGCTGAAACGGTCGCCGATGAGCTGCAGTCGTGGGTGGAGGAGACGGACGTGGATGGCTTTAATCTCGCCTATGCGGTAACGCACGAGACCTTTACCGATGTGGTCGAGCTGTTGATTCCGGAGCTGCAAAAACGCGGCGTCTATAAGCGCGAGTACAGCCAGGGGACGTTACGTGAAAAGCTGTTTGGCGGTAGCGCCAGACTTCAGGCTCCGCACCCGGGCGCGGGGTACCGTATTCATGAACAAAGCGGGATTTTAACGCCGGTGTAATGCTGGCCAATTAACGATAACCCGGCCAGGTCGCCGGGTTATCGTCTCGGGTTGACCTTAGTGTTTAATCCCCAGTGACTCCGCCAGCTGCTTCGCCAACTGGTTATTGTCGTCCGCGCCGTACTCCCAGAACATCGCGCCCGCTAGCCCTTTGCTCTTGATATAGTCCGCTTTAATGCTGACCGAACGCGGATTCTCGTAGGAGAGCGCGAACAGCGGTTTGCCCTCCGCCGATTGCACCGACAGCCACGGAACCTTCGCCTGGTCATCCCAGTGCTCGGTAAAGCGCTTCTGCGGGTCGTTCAGCAGCTTGCTGACAATGTCGTTGTATTTCACGTAGGTGTCTTTGCTGAGGTCGACGCCGAGTGATTTAAACAGCGCCACTTCCTGTGCGCCGAAGTAAGGCTGAGTCACCGGATTTTTCTGCGCGTCCGGCTTGCTCCAGTCGATACCCGGTTCCACGCTGCGTTTTGGCACGCGGCCATAGAAGCCAATCCCCAGGTTCATCTGGCTGGGTTTTAAACCGGCGGCGAGATAGTTATTGACCACGAAGTCAGCGCTGTATTTATCGGCCTGCGCCACCGTTGGCCACTGCGTTGAGTCGTACAGGTTCGAGTTAAAGTACTGGGTGCCGTACGCCATGTCGTAGGTCATCAGGTTGATGTAATCCAGCAATGGCGCGATGGCTTTAACGTCAACCCAGCTTTTCGGACTTTCGGCGTTAGCGCCGACGGCAATGGTCACCAGCTTTTTATTGCCAAACGCCGCGCGCAGCTCTTTGAGCAGGGTGGTGAAGTTATCGCGGTCCGCCGGCTGGCTTGCCACCAGACCCCACGCGCCGTTGACCGGATATTCCCAGTCGAGATCGATGCCATCGAGGCCGTATTTTTCGACCACTTCCTGCGCCGAGCGGATGAACACAGCCCGTGCTTCCGGCGTGGCGGCCGCGCCGGAGAAGCCGCGCGCGCCCCAGCCGCCGACCGACAGCAGCACTTTCAGATTCGGGTTCTGCTTACGCAGTGTCGGTATTTTGGCTAAATCGGACTGTACCTTCGGCGATAACCAGATTTGATGCAGCTTCGCGGGGTCCTTTAACGCATCGTTGGTTTCGTCTTTCTCGTCGTTGTAGATAAGGCCAAACGAATAATTGAGGTGGGTAATTTGTCGGACGTCCAGCTTATCGATATCACCGCCCGGCCCGGCGGTAACGTCTCCGCCGCCGTTGAAGTAGCCAACGGACATCAGGGAATTCGCGGAAACAACTGAGGCGCAGAGCAGGGGTAATGCTGCCAGCAAAGGCAAAAGTTTCATACACGGTCCTCTTTGACATTAAAAAAGCAAACACGCCACGGAAATGGCGTGGCGAAAAAACAACCGATTAAACATAGCATTGCCGTTGAGGCAAATCTGAGAGGTGGTTCACGAGGGGGAGGGAATTGTAGGCCGGATGGCGCTCATCCGGCCTACGGGGCTAGCGCTGAATTTCCAGCCAGTCATCCAGCGTATACAGCGTCGCGCCCTCTGCCGCCATTTCCATAAAGGCGTGAGCGCTATCCTGCGGCTGAATGTTGACGCCGCGACAGCCGTCGGTAATCACGTTGACCGCATAGCCAAGCTGGAGAGCGTCCAGTACGGTGAACTTCACGCAGTAGTCGGTAGCCAGCCCGAGAACGGTCAGTTCGTCAATCGCCTGTTCGCGCAGCCAGACGTCCAGCCCGGTCTTCTGCCGATGACCGTTGTCGAAAAAGGCGCTGTAGCTGTCGATGTTGACGCTCTCGCCCTTGTGGAACACCGCGTCGATCGCGTTGTGCGCCAGCAGCGGATGAAACGCCGCGCCCTCGCTGTTTTGCACACAGTGATCCGGCCAGAAGGTCTGCGCCAGGCCGTCGAGCGTTCCCTGGCTGTAAGGCTCCACACCGTGCTGGCTGGCAAAGCTGCCATGGTTAGCGGGATGCCAGTCCTGGCTGGCGACCACCGGTTCACCGCGGGTTTTTGCTTCAGCGATCAGCACATTGGCGACATCAATCGTGCTGTCCCCATCGGCCACGGCAAGGGCGCCGCCCGCACAAAAATCGTTCTGTAAGTCGACTAATAACAGCGCGCGTTTGCTCATCACTCTCTCCTTAATCGTCTGGCGTCAGTTCGCCGCGCAGGTTCTGCTGCATCGCCGCGCGAATGGCGTCGGCGTCCAGCCCCTGACTCAACAGATAATGTAACTTGGTCAGCGTCGCTTCCACCGTCATATCGGCACCGCCGATGACGCCCGCCTGCGCCAGCGCGTTGCCGGTGGCGTAGCCGCCCATATTCACCTTGCCGGACATACATTGGGTGAGGTTAACCACCACAATACCGCGGTTGCTGGCTTCTGCCAGCTCTTTCAGGAATACAGCGTTTTGCGGGGCGTTACCCACGCCGTAAGAACGCAGGATAAGCGCTTTGACCGGCTGAAGCAGGAAGTTGCGTACCACATCGGCGGAGATGCCCGGATAAATCGTCACCACGCCAATCGGCTGCGGGGTAATCGGATGTACGATCAGCGCACCGTCGCCGTGGGGGGCGGGCGGGGTACCCAGTTTACGAATATGGATACCCGCTTCCAGCAGTGGGGTGAGGTTTGGCGAAGCAAACGCGTCAAAGCCATCCGCATGGGCTTTGGTCGTCCGGTTACCGCGATACAGACGGTTGTTGAAGAACAGCGTCACTTCGTTAATCGGGTAGTTAGCGGCGACGTACAGCGAATTCAGCAGGTTAATCTGCCCGTCGGAGCGCAGCTCCGCCAGCGGGATCTGCGAGCCGGTCACGATAACCGGCTTGCCGAGGTTTTCCAGCATAAACGACAGCGCTGAGGCGGTGAACGCCATGGTGTCGGTGCCGTGCAGGATCACAAAACCATCGTACTCGTCGTAGTGCGCTTTAATATCGTCGGCGATGTGCTGCCAGTCTTCCGGCGTCATGTCGGAAGAGTCCATCAGCGGGTCGTATTCGTGGATAGTAAAGTCCGGCATCTCGGGGCGATGGAACTCAGGCATCAGCGCCAGCTGGCGCTGCAAATGCCCGGAGACCGGGATATAGCCGTGGTCAGAGCGCTGCATCCCGATGGTCCCGCCGGTATAGGCGACGTAAATGGATTTTTTTGGCATGGTTCGTCTATCGATTGAGCAAAAGAAAATCCCCTCCGGCAAGGAGGGGATTGCGATTAGCGAATATTGGCGCAGGTCAGGCAAATTGCATAGCGATTTTGTGGATCGTTGAACACCGCCAGCTTATCGCTTTCGGCCTTCACTGCGTTGGCGGCGTTCGCCAGCGGAGCCGGGAGATACGCCTGCAGCGCCTGCGGCAGAGAGGCGCGTACCGAGCCGGAGAGGTTGTCCATCACCATATCGAAGAACGTCGGTTCGCTCTGATAGTAGTCGATGTGCCACGTCTTCACTTTCGCCAGCTCGGCGGCTTTCGCTACCGCATCGTCAAAGTCGCCAAGGCTATCCACCAGGCCATTGGCTTTGGCGTCCTCGCCGGTCCAGACATGGCCCTGAGCGATTTTATCAATCGCTTCCGGCGTGCTCTTACGCGACTGCGCCACAAGGGTAATAAAACGTTTGTAGCCGTTTTCGATGCTGAGTTGCATCATCTGCTGCACTTCCGGCGTCAACGCTTTGGTCATCGCCATATCCGCCAGCGGCGAGGTGGCGACGCCGTCGGTGTGCACGCCGATTGAATCCAGCGTGTTCTCCACGGTGTTGATGACGCCAAAGATACCGATCGAGCCGGTCAGCGTACTCGGGCTGGCTACGATGTAGTCAGCAGGGGTAGAAATCCAGTAGCCGCCGGAGGCCGCCATGCCACCCATGGAGACCACCACCGGTTTGCCCGCCGCTTTCGCCGCCGCCAGCTCTTCACGAATGACCTCAGAAGCGCTTACGCTGCCGCCAGGGCTGTTCACGCGCAGCACGATGGCTTTCACCTTCGGATCCAGACGCGCGTCGCGAATCTGCGCTGCGGTGGTGTCGCCGCCGACGTTACCCGGGGTTTCTTCACCGTCCATGATGGCGCCGTTGGCAAACACCACCGCGATACTTGAACCGGTATCCGCCGGGGTTTTCACCGCATAGTCATACATGCTGATGGCGCTGTAGTTATTGTCGGCCTTGCTCCAGCCGAACGCTTTGGTCATCGCTTTTTCGATATCCGCGCTGGAACCTAAGTTATCAACCAGCTTGTTATCCAGCGCATACTGCGCCGTGTCACCATCGACTTTGCGCAGACCATCCAGCACACCTTGTGCGCCCGGGAAGATCTGCTGCGCCGTCACCTGGCGGTTTGCCGCGACGGTGTTGAGATAGTTCTGCCACAGTTCGCCAATCCAGCGGCTGTCCGCTTCGCGCGCAGCAGGGGACATATCGTCGCGAATAAACGGTTCGACGGCTGACTTATAGGTGCCGACGCGGAACACGTGGGTTGAAACCTTCAGCTTGTCGAGCAGGGTTTTGTAGTACAGCCCGTTGGTGGCAAAACCGTGCAGATCGACCACGCCCTGTGGCGACAGCCAGATTTTATTGGCGAAGCTGGCCAGGTAGTATTGCGCCTGGCTATAGCTATCGCCCACCGCGTAGACCGGCTTACCGCTGTCGCGGAATTCGCGCAGCGCTTTGCCGATATATTGCATTGAAGGCTGATCGCCGCCGGCAAAGTTTTTCAGATCCAACACAATGCCGGTGATATTGCGGTCATCTTTCGCCTGGCGAATGGTTTGCACAATATCAAACAGGGAGTTTTCCTGCAGACGGTCAGAGCTGGCGCCAAAGAACTGGCGGCCAATCACGCTAAGCTTGCTGCTCGGTGACGGCTTGTCGACCACCACGCCGCTGATGTCCATCAGCAGCGCGCCGCGGGTACTGTGTTCCGTGGTGCTGCTAAGCTGCATCCAGATGCCGACGCCGACCAGCACCAGCAAAATAAAGAACAGATTCAGCACCAGCTCACGGACGAAATTGAGTAATCGCCACGTCCATTTAAAGAATCCGGCAATGAAGCGCCATACAGTTCGCATGTATTCTCCCTGCAAAAACGAAAAAAGGTTTACCGAAACGGTAAAACGTGTGGCTATCCTAAATAGACCGTCGCCGCTTGTCAGCAGGAATCGCCTTCTGCGCTGTAACAAAATCCTTGCGCATGTTAATTTTATGAAAAATAACGTGAGAGGAGTGATTCAATGGACGCACTGGAACTATTGGTGAATCGCCGCAGCGCTTCCCGCCTGACGGAACCGGCCCCGGCGGGGGACGCGCTACAAAATATTCTCCGCGCCGCGCTGCGTGCGCCGGACCATGGCACGCTGCAACCGTGGCAGTTTGTGATTGTGGAAGGCGAAGGCCGCGAACGTTTCAGCCAGCTGCTGGAACAGGGAGCGATAGCCGCAAACGGTGACGAGAAGGCCATCGAGAAAGCGCGTAACGCGCCGTTCCGCGCGCCGATGATTATTGTGGCGATCGCCAAATGTCAGGATCACCCGAAGGTGCCGAAGTGGGAGCAGGAGATGTCGGCGGGCTGTGCGGTGATGGCGATGCAAATGGCGGCGGTCGCGCAGGGCTTTAACGGTATCTGGCGCAGCGGCGCGCTGACCGATAGCCCGGTAGTGCGCGCGGGCTTTAACTGCGGCGAACAGGATAAGATCGTCGGCTTCCTCTATCTGGGCACTCCGCAACTGAAGGCTTCGACCACCATTACGCCACCGGATACGGCTCCATTCGTCCGTTATCTCTGAAAAATCACCACGATTGTCTGGATTTCAGGCAAATGCCCGCGAATTCAGACAGTCGTACTTATCACCGCTGTGTTCTGGCGTTAACATAGACCTTCTATGCAAATGCCAAAGCAATGACAGGAGTTGTCCATGAGCGAGCAGGCCATTCGTTTAACGCAGTACAGCCACGGAGCGGGTTGCGGTTGTAAAATTTCGCCCAAAGTGCTGGAGACCATCCTGCACAGCGAGCAAACGAAGTTTATCGACCCCAACCTGCTTGTTGGCAATGAAACTCGCGACGATGCTGCCGTTTACGACCTGGGTAACGGTACCTCGGTCATCAGCACCACCGATTTCTTTATGCCGATTGTCGACAATCCGTTCGACTTTGGTCGTATTGCGGCAACCAATGCCATCAGCGACATTTTCGCCATGGGCGGTAAGCCGATTATGGCGATAGCCATCCTTGGCTGGCCGATCAACAAACTGGCGCCGGAAATCGCGCGCGAAGTGACCGAGGGCGGGCGCTTTGCCTGCAAACAGGCCGGGATCGCGCTGGCGGGCGGCCACTCTATCGACGCGCCGGAGCCGATTTTCGGCCTGGCGGTCACCGGGATTGTGCCTACCGAGCGGGTGAAGAAAAACAGCACCGCGCAGGCGGGCTGTAAGCTGTTCCTGACCAAGCCGCTGGGCATTGGCGTGCTGACCACCGCCGAGAAAAAATCGCTGCTCAAGCCTGAACATCAGGGACTGGCGACGGAAGTGATGTGCCAGATGAACCTTGTGGGCTCGGCGTTTGCCAATATCGACGGCGTGAAGGCGATGACCGACGTCACCGGCTTTGGCCTGCTGGGCCACCTGAGCGAAATGTGCCAGGGCGCTGGCGTACAGGCGCAGATTGATTTTGCCGCCGTGCCGAAGCTGCCGGGCGTGGAAGAGTATATTGCTCAGGGCGCCGTGCCGGGCGGCACCGAACGCAACTTTGCCAGCTACGGCCATCTGATGGGCGCGATGAGCGAAGCTCAGCGTGCGCTGCTGTGCGACCCGCAAACCTCCGGCGGCCTGCTGCTGGCGGTGACGCCTGACGCCGAAGCCGCCGTACAGGAGGCTGCCGCCGAGTTTGGTATCACGCTAACCGCTATCGGTGAACTGGTCACCGCGCGCGGTGGCCGTCCGATGGTCGAGCTGCGCTGACCCCATGCGGTTGTTCATTGCGGAAAAACCGAGTCTGGCCCGCGCCATTGCGGATGTACTGCCGAAGCCCCACCGCAAGGGCGACGGCTTTATCGAATGTGGCAACGGCCAGGTGGTGACCTGGTGTATTGGTCACCTGCTGGAGCAGGCGCAGCCGGACGTCTATGACAGCCGCTATGCGCGCTGGAATCTCCAGGATCTGCCGATCGTGCCGGAAAAATGGCAGCTCCAGCCACGCCCATCGGTCACCAAACAGCTGAACGTCATTAAGCGTTTTCTTCATGAAGCCAGCGAAGTTATTCACGCCGGAGACCCCGATCGCGAAGGACAGCTGCTGGTGGATGAAGTGCTGGACTACCTGCAACTGTCAGCGGAAAAACGCCAGCAGGTGCAGCGCTGTTTGATAAACGACCTCAACCCGCAGGCGGTGGAGCGAGCGATTACCCGTCTGCGTGCCAACAGCGAATTTATTCCGCTGTGCGTCTCGGCGCTGGCACGTGCACGCGCTGACTGGTTGTACGGGATCAATATGACCCGTGCCTATACCATTCTGGGGCGCAACGCCGGCTATCAGGGCGTGCTTTCCGTGGGGCGCGTGCAGACCCCGGTTTTGGGGCTGGTGGTGCGCCGCGATGAAGAGATTGAAAACTTCGTCTCAAAAGACTTCTTTGAGGTGAAGGCCCACATCGTCACGCCGAAAGACGAGCGCTTCACCGCCGTCTGGCAGCCAAGCGAAGCCTGTGAACCGCATCAGGATGAAGAGGGTCGCCTGCTCAACCGCGCGCTTGCGGAACACGTGGTGAAACGCATTACCGGGCAGCCCGCGCTGGTCACGGCCTATAACGACAAGCGTGACTCGGAACCCGCGCCGCTGCCGTTTTCGCTGTCGGCTTTACAGATTGAGGCGGCGAAACGTTTTGGCCTTAGCGCGCAGAACGTGCTGGATATCTGTCAGAAATTGTACGAAACCCACAAGGTGATCACCTATCCGCGTTCCGACAGCCGCTATCTGCCGGAAGAACATTTCGCGGGCCGTCACGCGGTGATCAATGCTATTGGCGTTCACGCTCCGGACCTGTTGCCGCAGCCGGTGGTCAACACCGACACCCGTAACCGCTGCTGGGACGACAAAAAGGTCGATGCCCACCACGCGATTATCCCAACCGCGCGCGCCAGCCACGTTAATCTCAACGACAACGAAGCAAAGGTCTATAACCTGATTGCGCGTCAGTATCTGATGCAGTTCTGCCCGGATGCGGTCTACCGCAAATGTCAGATCGATCTGGATATCGCTAACGGTAAGTTTGTCGCCAAAGCGCGTTTCCTGGCGGAAGCGGGTTGGCGTACGCTGCTGGGGGCGAAAGAGCGTGACGAAGAGAACGACGGCACGCCGCTGCCGGTGGTGGCAAAAGCGGACGAACTGCTGTGCGAGAACGGCGAAGTCGTTGAGCGACAAACCCAGCCGCCGCGCCACTTTACCGACGCCACGCTGCTGTCGGCGATGACCGGTATCGCCCGCTTTGTGCAGGATAAAGATCTGAAAAAAATCCTCCGCGCCACCGACGGCTTAGGCACCGAAGCGACGCGCGCCGGTATTATCGAGCTGCTGTTTAAGCGCGGTTTCCTGACCAAAAAAGGACGCTATATTCACTCTACCGACGCAGGTAAAGCGCTGTTCCACTCTTTGCCGGAGATGGCGACGCGTCCGGATATGACCGCGCACTGGGAGTCCACGTTGACGCAAATCAGCGAAAAGCAGTGCCGTTATCAGGACTTTATGCAGCCGTTAGTGGGAACTTTATTCCAGCTGATTGACCAGGCTAAGAGCACGCCGGTGCGGCAGTTCCGCGGACTGGCAGCGCCGGGTGGGGCGAAGAAGTCATTCAGTAAAGGAAAGGGGAAGAGTAAGAAGGCCGCGGCAAGCCCTGAGCCAGACGTATAGTCGGGGATGTCTATTTGTAGGCCGGATAAGGCGTTGACGCCGCCATCCGGCAATATACTCAGGCTGCCTGATGGCGCTGGCTTATCAGGCCTACGGTTCAAAACGATAGCCCGGCATCGCTTTCGCGTCCGGGCTATTTGTTTTAAATTACGCCCTGCGCCAGCATCGCGTCGGCTACTTTCACAAAGCCCGCAATGTTCGCGCCGCGAACGTAGTTGGTTTGCTTCGCTTCACCGCCGTGCTCAACGCAGGCATGGTGAATATCCAGCATGATGTGGTGCAGACGTGCGTCCACTTTCTCCGCTTTCCAGCTCATACGTGCAGCGTTCTGCGCCATTTCCAGACCAGAAGTGGCCACGCCGCCGGCGTTCGCCGCTTTACCCGGCGCGAACAGGACACCCGCTTCGAGGAACAGATCGGTTGCTTCAATCGTGGTCGGCATGTTAGCGCCTTCCGCTACGGCCTTCACGCCGTTGGCGATCAGTACGCGCGCCGCGTCGGCATCGAGCTCGTTCTGCGTGGCGCACGGCAGGGCGATATCCACCGCCACGCTCCACGGCTGCTGGCCTTCCAGATACACCAGACCGAATTCGCGCGCGTAGTCAGCGACGCGACCGTCGCGGCTGGCCTTAATTTCGCACAGGCGCGCCAGCTTCTCTTTGGTGAAACCAGACTCATCAACTACGGTACCGCTGGAGTCGGAGGCGGTGATCACGCGCGCGCCCAGCTCCATCGCTTTTTCAATCGCATACTGCGCCACGTTGCCGGAACCTGACACCGCCACGCGCATACCTTCGAAGCCCAGACCGTGACGTTTGAGCATCGCTTCGGTGAAGTACACCAGGCCATAGCCGGTGGCTTCCGGGCGAATCAGGCTGCCGCCGAAGGAGAGCCCTTTACCGGTGAAGACGCAGGAGGTGTCGTTAGACAGTTTTTTCATCATCCCGGCCATAAAGCCGACTTCACGACCACCCACGCCGATATCGCCCGCCGGGACGTCGGTATCAGAGCCCAGATGACGATAGAGTTCGGTCATCAGCGCCTGGCAGAAACGCATCACTTCGCCTTCACTTTTGCCTTTCGGATCGAAGTCAGAGCCGCCCTTACCACCGCCCATTGGCAGAGTCGTCAGGGCGTTTTTGAAGGTCTGCTCAAAGCCGAGGAATTTCAGGATAGACAGGTTTACGGACGGGTGGAAACGCATCCCGCCTTTGAACGGCCCGATGGCCGAACTGAACTGTACGCGCCAGGCGCGGTTAACTTGTACCTGATTACGGTCGTCCACCCACACCACGCGGAACTGAATCACTCGCTCAGGTTCAACTAATCTTTCCAGCAGGGAGAGCTGGCGATAGCGCGGGTTTTGTTCGAGAAACGGCCAGAGTGTTGTCATGACTTCGCGTACGGCCTGAGCAAACTCGGTCTGGTGTGGGTCGCGCTGTTGAACATGAGCCAGGAAGGTATCCAGGGAGCAAACCTTGTCCATAAGTATAAGTACCTCTTATGATTGTGGATGTATGTAGTTGTTATGGTTGTGTTTAATAGCGTGCGTTATTTCGACTATATCACTACCCTGCTAACGGATGACAAGGATTTTCCGGAAGCAGAATAAAATTAATACTCAATGCCGGGTCATAACCAAAAGCGATGACGTAAAAAAGTTAAGTTGCGCGCCCATTTGGTCGATAGTAATACGAGGTGCTTTTTTAAGGAGATAGACGATGAAATGCTTCTGGATTGCTGGCGCGTTAGCGCTGTTTTGTAGCGCCGCGCAGGCGCGTCCTCAGGTGGAAGTTAACGTTCCCCCTGAGGTATTCAGCAACAACAACAGCAGCCAACGCGTGCAGCAATGTACCCAGTGCTGCATTTATGAAAATCAGAACTACTCGGAAGGGGCGGTGGTGAAAGTTGAGGGTGTGTTGCTCCAGTGCCAGCGTGATGAACGCGCGATTAGCACCAACCCGCTCGTTTGGCGTCGGGTAAAGCCATAAACGCCGCTAATAATGGCACGTCGGCGGGGGCCAGATCGTAGCCTTGCGCTTCCTGAGGCGTGCACCACACCAGCGCGCTATGCTCGCGCGCGATGAGCTCGCCCTCAAAGCGCGGCACGTACCAGGCGTGCAGATGAATGATACGTCCGGAGACTTCACGACGATGGCTGGCGACATAGCAGGCGGGCCAGGCGGTGATCGCCAGCTCTTCCTGCAGCTCGCGGATCAGCGCTTCCTGCTGGCTCTCTCCGGCCTCCACTTTGCCCCCGGCAAATTCCCACAGCCCGGCCTGATCGGCATGAGGTGGACGTTGGGCGAGAAGAATTTTGCCATTTTGTTCGATAATAGCGGCAACAACATCAATGGTTTTCAGCATAACGGTCAAAGACGAGATAAAGGAGTTGCCATATTATCCTTGCTTTGCCGTTAGCTAAAGTTTTGCAGGAGTCTCCGGGTGAAAAACCGCCAACCCTGGGTGCAGCCGCTCAGCCAATTACCGCTCAGTTTAAAACCGATTGCCGCCATGCAGCGCAAGCATTATGGCGAGGTCCTCAATCCTACGCGCTGGTGGGGGCGCATGCCGCGCCTGTTCTGGCTGGTGGCGCTGTTTGTTGGCTATCTGGAGCGCAAAAAAGCGCGACTCGACCCGACGCTGCGCGCGCTGCTGATGACCCGCGTATCCCAGCAGTGCGACTGCGCGTTCTGCATTGACGCCAACAGTCTGCGCCTGGCGCAGCGCTGCGGGGCGATGGATAAAGTGCTGGCGCTGGAGGCGTGGCGTACTTCGGCGCTGTTTACCCCGGCTGAACGCGCCGCGCTGGATTACGCCGAGGCGATGACCGCCACGCCGCCGCGGATCTCTGAGGCACATAAGCATGAGTTACACTGTCACTTTAACGAGGCGCAAATTACGGAAATGACCGCGCTGGTGGCGTTCCAGAATTTATCTGCGCGCTTCAATGCCGCGCTGGAAATCCCGTCACAAGGGCTGTGTTCGATGAGAGAAAAAACCGATGCTTGATAAACACCTGCACCCACGCCTGAAACCCTGGCTTAACCGTGCCGCGCAGGCTCTGGATAAGCCCGGTGTGTCGGCGGATGGCATTACGCTGGTCGGTTTTGCTATCGGCATACTGGCGTTGCCGTTTCTGGCGCTGGGATGGTATGGCGCGGCGCTGGTCGCCATTATTGTTAATCGTCTGCTGGATGGTCTGGACGGCGCGATGGCCCGTCGTCGCGGGCTGACCGACGCGGGCGGTTTCCTCGATATCGCGCTGGATTTTCTGTTCTACGCGCTGGTGCCGTTTGGCTTTATGCTTGCCGACCCGGCGGCCAACGCGCTGGCTGGCGGCTGGCTGCTGTTCGCTTTTATGGGCACCGGTAGCAGTTTTCTTGCCTTCGCCGCGCTGGCCGCGAAACATCAGATTGATAACCCCGGCTATGCCCATAAGTCGTTGTACTATCTTGGCGGCTTAACCGAAGGGACTGAGACTATCCTGCTGTTTGTGCTGGGCTGCCTGTTTCCGGCGTGGTTTGCGTGGATGGCGTGGATCTTTGGCGCGCTGTGTTGGCTGACAACCTTCAATCGCGTGTGGGGAGGGTACATGACGCTGAAAAATCTTCAGCGTCATGAAAACGTGGATTAACGTGAACTATCCGGGCCGCGATCGCCGGTGGCAACCGGGTTTTTCGGATCGCCGCTCCACTCATACCAGCCGCCGTCGTAGACGCTGACGTTTTTCCAGCCCATTGCGCGGGCGTACATGAAGGTTTCCGAGGCGCGCCAGCCGGTACCGCAGTAGAAGGACACCTGCTGCTCTGGCGTGATATTCCAGGATTTCCACATCGCCGCGATATCATCCGCGCTGCGCATTGTGCCATCCGGGTTATGGAAGTCTTCCATATGGGTGGAGTCGCTCCCCGCGTGGCCCCAGCGTGCGCCAGCAATGTCACCTTTTGGCTTGATATAGCTATAGCCGCTGGTGGTGCCGATAAATTCCGGCCACGAACGAATACTCACCAGCGATGCGTCCTGACGATGCAGCAGACCGCGCGCCTGTTCCATATCCAGCATCAACTGCGGTTGTGCCGGGATAGTCACGCCGAAATCTGGCTCAGGCTTCACCTCTTTTGCTAAGCCGCGCTCGACCGGCAGACCGGCATCCGACCAGGTTTTCCACCCGCCATCGAGCAGACGAACGTCTTTCACACCGGCATACAGCATAATCTGCGCCACGCGCGCTGCGGCGTAAACGTCGCGCCCATAAAGGATCACGGTTGTATCATGACGAATGCCGTGTTTCGCCAGCATCGCTTTCAGCTGCGCGTCGGAGACTTTATTCCACAGCGGCTCGCTTTCCACCTCGTTGGTGTCGATATAGCCTGCATTCGGAATATGGCTGACCAGATAGAGCTTCGGCGCGCCCCAGGCGGCTTCAATCACCTTATAGTCGCCCGCCGGTTTCGCCGGAACGTCTTTCCCCTGTTGCAGGTCGTGCAGCCACTGTGGATAAACCAACTGTTCGAAGTGCGGCAGCTTTTGCAGACGCTCGGGCTGTTGCAGCGCGTCGCTCAGGGTGGAGATGTTGGTGTAGCCCGCTTCTTTCAGACGTTTCGCCACCGCGTCGTTATCTTTGCTGTCGCCGTAGAGGGCAATGTCAGTTTCTTTTTTCAGCTGGTGCTGCTGCGCCCAGGCGATCAACTGTTCATTGTTCATGGCGGAAAGCCAGCTGGCGGAGAGGTTTAGCGCCCCCGGTTCATGCCCCTGCGGGCCGTTCGCCTGCTGCGGCCAGCCGTTGTAGAACGCGCTCAGACGCGTATCGATGGCGGTGCCTTTTTGCTGGAGCAGATGGGTGAAGGTCAAGGTTTTTGCCGTTTCAGCGGCGAAGACAGAGGAGGCGAGGCCGAGTGCAAGGGCCAGCGCGGTCAGTTGAGAAACACGTTTCATCAAATCGTCCGACGAGGATAAAAGGAGCGTCATTTTGAACCTCTGGTGAAAGAAAAACCTTGCGTTAACGCAGTTTTTCCCGCGTCAACGCCAGTTTGCAAGCTGCAGACAGCGGCCGCCAGCCGGTACGTCATCCGGGTCGTGGGTGACCTGTACCACCGGAATGTGCTGCTGCCGGAGTTCGCTAAACACCCACTGGCGAAAACTGCCGCGTAGCTGTTGGTCAAGGCGGCTGAACGGTTCGTCCAGCAGCAGCGCATCAGGTTGTGCCAGCAGGGCGCGCAGCAGGGCAACGCGGGCGCGCTGGCCGCCGGAAAGCGTGGCCGGGTCGCGGGCGTAAAAGCCAGGCAGTTCGGCATGTTCCAGCGCCTGCTCAACCCGCATTTGGCGGGTATCCCGGGCAACGCTTGCCGGTAGCGCAAGACGCAAATTCTGCCCTACGCTCAGGTGGTCGAACAGCAGCGCGTCCTGAAATAAAATGCCGATACGTCGTTTTTCGGTTGGCAGCGTGTCGGTACGCTTATCGTTAAGCCACAGTTCGCCTTGTGCGCGAAACGCGCCATCCAGCGCCCCTACCATCCAGGCAAATAACGTGGATTTTCCGCAGCCGGAAGGGCCCATTAGCGTCACAATTTCGCCGGGGGGAACGACAAAGTTAACCGCACGCAGCAGCGGCTGACCGGCGAGGGTGAGCGTCAGATTTCGCACCTGTAACATTAGCGTAGACCTCGTCGAAAATGGCTGATGCGCCGTGCCAGCAGCGCGGTCAGCAAGAAAAAGATCATCGGCAGCAGCAGTTGCCACAACGCCTGGGCGGCTAATGTGTCGGTCACGCCGCCGCTGCTCAAGGCGACCGCCTCGGTCGTAAGCGTAGGGATTCGTCCGCCGCCTAGCCACTGAGTGGGCAGATACTGGGCGATGCTGACGGAAAAGCCCACCGCCAGCGCAGACAGCAAAGGACGGATAATCAGCGGGCATTTCAGTTGGCAGAATCGGCGTAGACGGCTCCATCCCAACGTTTGCGCCAGCAATGTCTGACGCGGGTCAATCTGTCTCCACGCCGGACGCAGCACGAACAGCATCCACGGCACGACCCACAGCAGATGTCCCCATAGCACGGTGGTGAACTGGCCATCCAACCAGCTGTACAGCGCTAGCTGATACTGCCCGGCGGCCAACGGCAGCGCCGGCAGTATCAGGGGAAGATCCAGCCAGGGGTGATGCCGTCTGGGGCCCCATTCCAACCAGAACAGGCAGACTGCGCCGCCGGTGAACGCCGACAGCAGCGCCAGCCACAGGCTGTTGCCGAGGGTTTCGGGAGCAGGCAAGGTGTTGTTCGCTAACCCCAGCAAAAACATAACGCACAGCAGCCCGCACAGCGGCAACACCAGGCCGATGAGTCTGCCGGGTAACATCGGGAAATGTGGCTGGCGAGTGCCGTTCAGACGCGGCGTATGTCCCCGCCAGACGTGCCAGCACAGGCTGGCCGCAGCGGCCAATGCTGTGAGGATCGCCAGCAGCAAAAGACAGGCCAGTCCCCCTTTAGCCTGAATATACGGGTCAGCGTCATTCAACCATTGCCAGGCCAGCACCGCCAGCGTCGGCGGGTTTCCGGGGCCAATGATCGTCGCCACATCTACCACCGAGAGTGTCCAGGCGGTGGTGGCCAGCAGCGCGACGCTCAGCGATGGCATCAGCGCAGGGAGGATCACGCGGGTCAGGCATTGACCGCGTCCGTAGCCAAGGCTTTTAAACACGACCACCTGCTGCGCCAGCCGTCTTTCACCGAGCAGCGCCCAGCACACCCACAGCAAAAAGCCGCTCTCTTTCACCGCCAGCACCAGGCCGAGCCCGATGCCGTAACGATCCTGTACTGGCGTCAGCGTCGGCAGCAGGCGGTACAGCGCGCCGCCCTCGGCAAACAGCAGCAGCGCGCAGGTGGCGAAAGCGACGTGCGGCAGCGCTAGCAGCCATGGCAGGCGCGATGACAGCCGCTGCCAGGCAGGTGAAGGCCAGAGGGTGGTGATAAGCAGCAGCGTCAACAGCAGCGCACCGCCGACGGCGATAAGCGTTGAAATCAACGTTGCCGCCACGGCTTGCGGCAGCTGCGGGTCGGACAGTAACGATTGCCAGTGCGTCAGCGACAGTGCGGGGGCGAGGAGGATACCCGCAGCTGGCAGCAGGGGCAGATAGATGACCAGCATCATGCCCCAGCACAGCAGTATTAATGCGTACCGTAACGGCGCAGCCATTCCTGCTCCAGCGCGTTAACCCATGCCGCATGCGGTTCAGCCAGCACCGGCGGAGTATTTTCCGGCATCAGGTCCTGCAACGTTTTTTGCTGCCCGGCGTCGAGCTTTGCCGGATCCAGCACGCTGGGGTCGCCCCACACCGCCGGGTCGGCTTTACGCAGCTGCGCCGCAGGCGACAGCAGGAAGTTTGCCACCACCTGCGCCCCGGCGCTGGCGGAGGCGTTGGCCGGGATGGTGACAAAGTGGACGTTGCCGAGCATACCGTTGCTAAAGCCGAAGCTGTAGCTATCTTTCGGCAACTGGCCTTTCGCCACCTTTTGCTTTGCGTGCATCGGGTTAAAGGTCAGCGACAGGCGCAGCGTGCCGTTGGCCAGCATGGTGTCCATCCGCGCAGGCGACGGCGGGAAATCTTTGCCGTTGCGCCACAGCATTGGGTGGAGCTGGTCCAGATAGGCCCACAGCGGCGCGGTGACGGCGGCGAACGTTTTCTCCTCCGGCGGCTGTTTCAGCGCATCGGGCTGGCCGGTGAGGTTAATCAACAGTTGCTCCAGCAGCGCGGTGCCGGTGAAATCCGGCGGGCGTGGGTAGGTGACGGTACCGGGATGCGCTTTGGCGAACTCAAGCAGTGCCTGCGCGGAGCGGGGCGGCTGCGGCGTTTGCTGCTGACGAGCGATAAAGGTCAACTGTGCGCTGCCCCACGGCGACTCGGCGCCTTCGACCGGCACGGAGAAATCTTCGCGAACGGGTTTTGTCACGTCGACATAGCGCCAGTTCGGCAGTTGCTCCGCCCAACCGGTACGCAGCAAATTGGCCTCTTTCAACGTGCGGAAGTTCTCGCCGTTGACCCATAACAGATCCACTGAACCGTTAGTTTTGCGCCCGGCCCGGGATTCGGTCTGAATGCGCTTTACCGTGTCTGCCGCGTCGGCGATGTGCACAATGCGCAGGTCAATTGCGTAATCACGTTTCACTTCGCCGCTGACCCAGTCCAGGTAGTGGTTGACCGCTTCGTCGCCGCCCCAGGCGTTAAACCACACGGTCTGACCTTTGGCTTCCTGTTCAATCTGTGGCCAGTCAGCGGCACCCGCAGTGAGTGAGCAGAGTGAAAGCAGCCCCAGCAGGCCATAACGCAGGCGACGACGGGTTTCTCCGTGATAACGCATCAGGATTTCCTCTTTTGGCGTTCGTGATAAAACGTCTTAGCGACAAAAATAACGATAGTCAGTGCAAACAGAATAAACAGCCCGGTCACCAACCAGAACGTGCCGCCGGTGAGTAAGCTACCGACCCACGAGTAGACAATCGTCGCGGGCAGTTGGCCAAGGCCGGTCGCCAACAAAAAGTGGCGAAAGCGGATCGAGGTCAAACCCGCGGCGTAGCTCACCGGATCGAACGGCACGAACGGCAGCAGGCGGCAGATAAGGATCGTGTGTTTGCCGTAGCGATCGAAAAACCCGTCGACGCTCTTGAGCACCGTTTTCCCGGTCAGTTTTTCAACCACGCCGCGCCCCATCAGGCGGGCGATATAAAAACAGAGCGCCGCCCCGACCATTGCGCTGCTCCAGGAGAGCACGCCGCCCCAGAAGGCGCCAAACAGCGAGGCGTTAGCGAAGGTGATCAAAAACGCTGGCAACGGCGCGGCAATGGCCTGGAAAATCATCAGCAGGAACGACACCACCGCGGCCTGCGAGCCATAAGAGTGAATAAAGCGCTCGATGCCTTGCTGATCCAGCGCCAGAAATGCGCCCAGGCTATTGTGGATAAAAAGGTTAACGCTCGGTATCCACCACCAGGCCAGCAGCAGGGCGATAAAAGCCGCGACGACCAGCGCGCGGGCGTACCAGATAGGTTTCATTCGCCATCCTCAACGGGCAGCGCCACGCGTTTATGGCGCGCATAGCCTTTCGCCGCCTGGACCAGCGCAAACAGTGCCAGCCCCGCGAGGCTCAGCTTGAGGATGAAGGCGAGGGTGATGCCGTCCGTCGCCAGCTCGCTGGCCATCAGGGTATAAATAAAGATCCCCGGTAGGGTGGTGAGCGCGGAGATCAGCGTATACGGCCAGAAGCGAATAGCGGTTAAGCCGTAGGCGTAGTTCTGAATATTGTACGGAAACAGCGGGATCAGGCGGGTGAGAATCAGAAAATCGATACCGGAGCGCGCGATCCCACGCTCAATAGCCTGAAAGGTGTGCGTATGCCCGACATACTTCAGCAGCAGCGCGCGTCCCAGCCAGCGCGCCAGTAAAAACGACAGCGTCGAGGCGACGGTGGCGGCAATCAGCGACAGGAGGGTGCCGAGCCACGGGCCAAACACGATACCGCCTGCCAGCACCAGCACGCTCCCTGGCAGCAGGCAGACCGTGGCGAGAATAAACAGCGCGATGTAGAGCGCATAGCCGAGCGTGCCGCTGGCCTGCACGGTATCCTGCAGACGGCGCAAATGGGTTATCAGGTCAATGAGACCGAAGCGGTGAATCAAAGAGAAAAGCAGGCTGATAACAACAGCCATGAGCAGGAGCTTAGAGGCTGTGCGGTACCGACTTCTTTTGCATGGGGTCCTCCTGCCGGGAAGAAAAGGTGCGCGCGACGTTATTATACAATCCAGAGTCCAGCAAGAGTTTAGCGCCTGTTTATTGATTTTGCTCAGAATTATTTGGGTAGCCCTGCGCGGACTACCCAGGATAACGCTTACTTAAAGGTTGCCCACACCGGCGCGTGATCCGACGGTTTTTCCATCGCGCGAATTTCATAGTCGATGCCGGTTTCCACGCAGTGCGCCGCCAGCGGGGTGCTTGCCAGCAGCAGATCGATACGCAGACCACGGTTGTCATCAAACCCTTTGGAACGATAGTCAAACCATGAGAAGCGGTCGTGGGTTTCCGGGTTAGCGTTACGGAAGGTATCCACCAGGCCCCAGCCCAGCAGGCGCTGCATCCACTCGCGCTCTTCCGGCAGGAACGAACACTTACCGGTGCGCAGCCAGCGCTTGCGGTTCTCTTCGCCAATACCGATGTCGAGGTCGGTCGGGCTGATGTTCATGTCACCCATGATCAGCACCGGGTTCTCTTTACTCAGGCGGGTTTCCAGGTAGTCCTGCAGATCCTGGTAGAATTTGGTTTTCGCCGGGAATTTGGTCTCGTGATCGCGGCTTTCCCCCTGCGGGAAATAGCCGTTAATCACCGTGACGTTACCAAACGGCGACGGCACTTCGGCAATGATAATGCGGCGCTGGGCGTCCTCATCATCGGTCGGGAAGCCGCGATAAACGGCAACCGGCTCGGCTTTTGTCAGCATTGCGACGCCGTAGTGGCCCTTCTGACCATGGTAGAAAATGTGGTAACCGAGCTTTGCGACCTCTTCCAGCGGAAACATGTCGTCGTGAACCTTTGTCTCCTGCAGGCCAATCACATCGGGCTGATGCTTTTCGACGATGGCTTCCAGTTGATGAGGACGGGCGCGCAGGCCGTTGATATTAAAAGAGACAAATTTCATAGTCGTCGCCACTTTGCAGAATGAATTGTGACGGGATAGTAGCAGAATTTAACGTTGCCCGCTGCCTTCGCCCAGCGGTATCACCGATTTCTTTTATTGCCGCTGCCATCCGGGCGAGCAAAATTTGCACCAGGTTGAGGCAATCTGCGCCGTTATGAGGCGTAAATCTACGATAAATTTCGCAGTCGATCACAAATCCAGAATGATATTTTGCTGATGCATAATATTTCTTAATTTCCCCCTGCAACATCGCTGTATGACATTAATATTCACTTTATATGCAATTATGATGAATAAGGTGACCTTGTAACCTATTGATATTTCGTATTCGCTCTCCGTTTATGCACTTTTTCTCCTCGCTGGCACGAACCGTGCAATCTACATTTACAGTGAAATGCACTCAATTAATTAACAAAAAATAAACCATTTATTTACCTGTCGAGGTCGCTATGTCTCAGTCAATCAGCCGTCAAGATTTTGAACAGTGGATGATGCCGGTTTACGCACCGGCACCGTTTATTCCGGTACGCGGTGAGGGCGCCTGGCTGTGGGATCAACAGGGTAAGGGCTATATCGATTTTGCGGGGGGGATTGCCGTGAATGCGCTGGGGCACGCCCATCCAGCGATGATCCGCGCGCTGACCGAGCAGGCGGGGAAATTCTGGCATACCGGTAACGGTTATACCAACGAACCGGCGCTGCGGCTGGCGAAACAGTTGATTGACGCCACCTTTGCCGATCGCCTCTTTTTCTGTAACTCAGGCGCTGAGGCCAACGAAGCGGCGCTGAAGACGGCGCGTAAATATGCTCATGACCGCTTTGGCAGCCACAAAAGCGGCATCGTGGCGTTTAAAAACGCATTTCATGGCCGCACGCTGTTTACCGTCACCGCCGGGGGACAGCCCGCATACTCACAGGACTTCGCGCCGCTGCCGCCGGATATTCGCCACGGCGTTTATAACGACATCGACTCCGCCCGCGTACTGATTGACGACGATACCTGCGCGGTGATTGTGGAACCTATCCAGGGTGAAGGCGGCGTGATCCCGGCCGCGCTTGAGTTTCTGCAAGAGCTGCGCGCGTTGTGCGATCGCCACCACGCGGCGCTGATTTTTGACGAGGTGCAGACCGGCGTAGGGCGCACCGGCGAGCTCTATGCCTATATGCACTACGGCGTCACGCCGGACCTGCTCACCACGGCGAAAGCGCTGGGCGGCGGATTCCCGATAGGCGCGCTGCTGGCGAGCGAAGCCTTTGCCAGCGTGATGACGGTGGGCACCCACGGTACAACCTACGGCGGCAATCCGTTAGCCTGTGCGGTCGCCGGCGAGGTGCTGTCGATTATCAACACCCCACAGGTGCTCAACGGCGTGAAGCAGCGCGAGCAGTGGTTTAAAGAGCGCTTGCAGGCCATTAACGCGCAGTTTGGGCTGTTTAAAGAGATTCGCGGCGTCGGTTTGCTGATTGGCTGCGCGCTACGCGATGAATATGCCGGTAAGGCCAAACAGATAAGCCTGTTGGCCGCCGAAGAAGGGCTGATGGTGCTGATTGCCGGGGCCAACGTGGTCCGTTTTGCCCCGGCGCTTATCGTCAAAGAAGAGGATGTGACCCTCGGTCTCAACCGCTTCGCTGCCGCCTGTGAACGTTTTGTCGCGGGAGAGTCATCATGATGATTATCCGTCCGGTTGGGGCCGGCGATCTGCCTGGCCTCTTAACCCTCGCAGGGGAAACGGGCGGCGGGCTGACCTCGCTGCCCGCCGATGAACAGACGCTGGCGGCGCGTATCGCCCGCTCGCAGGCGACCTGGCAGGGAACGTTGCCGCGCGGTGATCAGGGGTACGTTTTCGTGCTGGAAGATACCCGCAGCGGCGCGGTGGTGGGGGTGTGCGCCATCGAAGTGGCGGTGGGGATCAACGACCCCTGGTACAACTATCGGGTCGGAACGCTGGTGCATGCCTCGAAAGAGTTAAACGTCTACAACGCGCTGCCGACGCTGTTTTTGACCAACGATCATACCGGCAGCAGCGAGCTGTGCACGTTGTTCCTTGACCCGGCGTGGCGCAAAGAGAGCAACGGTCATTTGCTATCATCCTCGCGCTTCTTATTTATGGCAGCCTTTCGCGATCGCTTCAACCATAAGGTGGTGGCGGAAATGCGCGGCGTGATTGACGAACACGGCTACTCGCCGTTCTGGGAAAGCCTGGGAAAACGCTTCTTCTCGATGGAGTTCGCCCGCGCTGACTACCTGTGCGGTACCGGTCAGAAGGCGTTTATCGCCGAGCTGATGCCGAAACATCCGATCTACACCGATTTTCTCAGTGAAGAAGCCCGCGCGGTGATCGGGCAGGTTCATCCGCAAACCGCGCCGGCGCGAGCGGTGCTGGAAAAAGAGGGATTCCGTTACCGCGATTATGTCGACATTTTTGACGGCGGCCCGACGCTGGAGTGCGAAATCGACCGGGTGCGCGCGGTGCGCAAAAGTCGCCTGGTGACGGTGACGGAAGGGGAAACCGGCGGCAGCGACCTGCCGCTGTGCGTGGTTGCGAATGAACAGTATCAGCACTATCGCGCCATGCTGGTGCACGCCGACCCGGCGGGCGAAACCCTGACGTTAAACGCTGAGCAGCTGGACGCCCTGAACTGTCATCCGGGCGATGCGGTTCGCCTGGTCCGCCTGTGCCCTGAGGAGAAGAAGATATGAGCCTATGGATTAATGGAAAATGGCTGATCGGCGAGGGACCGCGCCGTCAGCGCGCCAATCCGGTCAGCGGTGAAACGGTATGGCAGGGTCACGATGCCAGCGCTCTGCAGGTAGAATCCGCCGTGGACGCGGCCCGGCACGCCTTTCCTGCCTGGGCGAAGCGCGCGTTCAGCGAACGTCAGCAAATTGTTGAAACGTTTGCCAGTCTGCTGGAGGCGAACAAAGCGGCGCTGACGGAAACCATCGCCCGCGAGACGGCGAAACCGCGTTGGGAAGCGGCGACCGAAGTGGCGGCGATGATCAATAAAATCGCCATTTCCGTGAAGGCTTATCACAGCCGGACCGGCGAAAGCCATGCCGATATGGCCGATGGCGCGGCGACGCTACGCCACCGGCCACACGGCGTGCTGGCGGTGTTCGGCCCCTATAATTTCCCCGGTCATTTGCCGAACGGCCATATTGTTCCCGCGCTGCTGGCAGGAAATACGCTGGTGTTTAAGCCCAGCGAACTGGCGCCGGACTGCGCCCAGGCCGTAGTGAAGCTCTGGGAACAGGCGGGGCTGCCGCCGGGGGTACTCAATCTTGTGCAGGGCGGTCGTGAGACCGGCGAAGCGCTGAGCGTCCAGCCGGGTATTGACGGCGTGTTGTTTACCGGCAGTTCGGCGACTGGCTTCCATCTGCATTGTCAGCTTGCCGGGCAGCCGCAAAAAATGCTGGCGTTGGAGATGGGCGGCAACAACCCGCTGATCGTTGATGAACCCACGGATATCGATGCCGCCGTACACCTGACCATTCAATCGGCGTTTATTACCGCCGGACAGCGCTGTACCTGCGCGCGTCGACTGCTGGTCAAGCGTGGCGCGCTGGGTGATGCCTTTTTACAGCGGCTGGTGGAGGTAAGCGGGCGTATTATTCCCGCGGCCTGGGATGCCGAGCCGCAGCCGTTTATTGGCGGGCTGATCTCGGCGCAGGCGGCAGAGCGCGTGCACCAGGCCTGGCAGATGCAGGTAGAACATGGCGGTGTGACATTGCTGACGCCGCGTTTGTTACAGCCGGGTACCTCGCTGCTGACGCCGGGTATTGTTGAGCTGAGCGAAGCACATGATATCGCCGATGAAGAGGTGTTCGGGCCGTTGCTGGGCGTCTGGCGCTATGATGATTTCGACCAGGCTATCGCGCTTGCCAACGCGACGCGCTATGGGCTCTCCTGCGGGCTGATTTCACCGGAACGGGATAAATTTGAGCGCCTGCTGCTGGAAGCGCGGGCCGGTATCGTGAACTGGAATAAACCGCTCACCGGAGCGGCCAGCACCGCGCCGTTTGGTGGCGTCGGCGCGTCCGGCAACCATCGTCCGGGAGCCTGGTATGCCGCCGATTATTGTGCGTGGCCGATGGCCAGCCTTGAAGCGCCGACGGCGACCTTGCCGGCGACGCTCAACCCAGGGCTGGATTTCCAGCGCGAGGTGCCATCATGAACGCCTGGGAGGTGAATTTTGACGGTCTGCCGGGGCTAACGCACCACTACGCCGGGCTGTCGTTTGGTAATGAGGCCTCGACCCGCAACCAGTATCAGATTTCAAACCCGCAGCGGGCGGCGAAGCAGGGGCTGCTGAAAATGAAGGCGCTGGCGGATGCCGGTTTCCCGCAAGGCGTGATCCCACCGCAGGAGCGGCCGAACGTGGCGCTTCTGCGCCAGCTTGGTTTTAGCGGCCGCGATGAGCAGGTGGTCGCGAAGGCCGCCGCACAGGCACCGGAACTGTTGAGCGCGGCCAGTTCGGCGTCAGCAATGTGGGTCGCGAACGCGGCGACGGTATGCCCCTCGGCGGATGCTTTAGATGGCAAGGTGCACCTGACTGTCGCCAATCTCAGTAGCCTGCTGCACCGCGCCAGCGAAGCGCCGACCACTCAGGCCGTGCTGCAGGCCATTTTTGCGCATCCGGCGCACTTTGCCGTACATGGCCCGCTGCCATCGGTGGCGGCGCTGGGCGATGAAGGGGCGGCGAACCATAACCGGCTGGGGCGTGACTATGGGCAGCCGGGGACGCAGCTGTTTATCTACGGTCGTGATTCGCTGAACGCCAGTCAGCCGCAGCGTTATCCGGCGCGACAAACGCGAGCCGCCAGTGAGGCGGTGGCGCGTCTCAATCAGCTTAACCCTAACCAGGTGATTTTTGCCCAGCAAAATCCGCAGGTGATTGATCAGGGCGTGTTCCACAACGATGTGATCGCGGTCAGTAACCGGCAGGTGCTGTTTTGCCACGAGCAGGCGTTTGTCGATCAGCCCGCGTTGCTGCGCCAGCTGGCACTGAAAGTACCGAACTTCATGCCGATTGAGGTTCCCTCCTCGAAAGTGACGGTTGCCGAAGCGGTGGCAACGTATCTGTTTAACAGCCAACTGCTCAGCAAACCCGACGGCAGCATGCTGCTGGTGCTGCCCGGCGAAGCGCAGGAGCATCCGCGCGTCTGGCGTTATCTCAACGCGCTGCTGGCGCAGGATAATCCGATTGACGAACTGAGGGTGTTCGACCTGCGCGAAAGCATGGCCAATGGCGGTGGGCCTGCGTGCCTGCGTCTGCGGGTAGTGCTGACCGACGATGAGCGCAGGGCGGTGAACCCGGCAGTGATGATGAACGATACGCTATTTGCCACGCTCAATGACTGGGTTGACTGTTATTACCGCGATCGTCTGACGCAAGCCGATCTCGCCGACCCGCAGTTGCTGGTGGAAGGGCGCGAAGCGCTGGACAGATTAACCCAGATTTTACAGTTGGGATCGATCTACCCTTTTCAGCGCTAAGGAGGCGGCATGAAACAATTTCTGGCGTTAACGCTGGCGGGGAGGCTGCCGCCGCAGCCGGAGGGCGAAACGGCCAACTTTCGCTGGGAGTGGCGTGAAGCCGGCGTGCTACAGCTGACGCCGCATCAAAGTTGCTCGCAGGCGATGGTGCTGTCGGCGGGGATCCACGGCAATGAGACCGCGCCGGTTGAAATCCTCGATAATCTACTGACCGCATTAATCAGCGGCAAACAGGCCTTGCGCTGGCATTTGCTGGTGGTATTGGGTAACCCGCCAGCGCTGCGTGATAACAAACGCTACCTGCACAGCGATCTCAACCGGATGTTTGGCGCCCGCTGGCGGCATTTCCCGGTGAGTGATGAAACCGTACGCGCCGCCAGCCTCGAGCAAACCGTAGCGGCGTTTTACCAGCGCTGCCCGGCTGAGACGCGCTGGCATCTTGATATGCATACCGCCATTCGCGGTTCTCATCACCCGCGTTTTGGCGTATTGCCGATGCGAGAGACCCCGTGGGACGCGGATTTTTTACGCTGGCTGGGCTCGGCGGGGCTGCAGGCGCTGGTGTTTCATCAGGCGCCGGGGGGAACGTTTACCCATTTTACCTGCGAAACGTTTGACGCGCTGTCCTGCACGCTGGAACTGGGTAAGGCACGACCTTTCGGACAAAACGATCTTAGCCAGTTCGCGCTGTTTGAGCGACAGCTGGCGAATTTGCTGGCGGGGGAATCTGGCGGTGGCGCAGCGGCAACGCCGCTTTACTACCGGGTGGTGCAGCAGATTACCCGCCGCAGCGCGGACTTCCGGCTGCATATGTCCGCGCAGACGCTGAACTTCACGCCTTTCGCGAAGGGGACACTGTTGGCGGAAGACGGTGATACGCGCTACGTGGTGGAATCGGCCTGTGAGTATGTCTTGTTCCCCAACCCGGACGTGGCGTTGGGGTTGCGTGCTGGCCTGATGTTAGAACGTTGCCCGCCTGCTATATAGCGAAAAAAGCCGCACAGCATTGTGTTGCGGCTTTTTATTTTGGCGTTCTGATGGTATTACGGATTATTCCTGGAATATTGCTTTATTAATAATCGGCGCTGCTTTATACTTTTAAGAAAATCTCTTATTAATCATCGTATTGAATATTTTCGTTGCAACTCTCCACACTTTATCCTTAATTTCATCATAATTGGCGAAAAATTGTTTTTTACACTTTCATTGTTTTACTCTCGCTCTGATTAATTGACGATAAACCCCGTAAAGTTAATCTCGTCAACACGGCAATGCGCCGTCAGAATAACTGAAAGTAAGGACTTAATGATGAAAAAATTAACTGCTCTGTTTGTTGCTTCTACTCTGGCTCTGGGCGCGGCTAATCTGGCTCATGCGGCAGATACGACTTCTACCACCACCACCGACGCCACGCAGCCGGCAGGTAAAATGATGCATCATCACAAAGGTAAGATGGGCCCGCGTCACGATATGATGTTCCAGGGACTGAACCTGACCGATGCGCAGAAACAGCAGATTCGCGACATCATGAAAGACAACCGCGAACATATGAAACGTCCGCCGCAGGAAGAGATGCGTGCGATGCATAACCTGATTGCCAGCGACAGCTTCGATAAAGCGAAAGCGGAAGCGCAGATTACGAAGATGGAAGAGCAGCATAAAGCCATGATGCTGTCTCGTCTGGAAACCCAGAACAAGATTTACAACATCTTAACCCCGGAACAGAAAAAGCAGTTTAATGCTAATTTTGAGAAGCGTCTGACAGAACACAAAGCGCCAGAAGGTAAAATGCCTGCTGCGCCTGCCGAATAATCCACTCGGCACACTGTCTTAAGACCGCCGGAGTTGCCCATAAATGCCAAAAGGCTATGGGCAGCTCCGGCGGTTTTCTTCTTTATTTCTTCCAGAAATCATCAAACACGGTAATCGGCGGACGGCGCTTATGCTCGGTCTTCAGATACCAACCTTCGATGGTCTTCGCCAGCTCTGGCGCCAGCGTTTTGCCTTCCAGATAATCGTCAATATTGTCGTAGGTGACGCCCAGCGCCACTTCGTCTGGCAGAGAAGGGCGGTCATCTTCGAGGTCGGCGGTGGGGGCTTTCTTATAAAGATGCTCCGGACAGCCGAGGGCGGCCAGCAGCTGTTTGCCCTGGCGTTTATTGAGACGGAAGATCGGGTTAATATCGGTGCCGCCGTCGCCGTACTTGGTAAAGAAGCCGGTGATAGCTTCCGCGGCGTGATCGGTCCCGACCACTACGCCGTGAGTCATACCTGCAATACTGTACTGGGCTTTCATACGTTCGCGAGCTTTTTCATTACCGCGAACAAAGTCGCTCAGCTCGATACCCGCTTCACGCAGTGCCTGCTCGCTGGCCAATACAGCACCTTTAATATTAACGGTCAGCACGCGATCCGGCTGGATGAAAGCAATCGCGTCCTGGCAGTCCTGTTCGTCGGCCTGAACGCCGTAGGGCAGGCGTACGGCGATAAACTGCAGCGCGCTATCGCCGCTTTCCGCCCGCAGTTCATTAATAGCCTGCTGGCACAGTTTACCGGTCAGGGTAGAGTCCTGGCCGCCGCTGATGCCCAGCACCAGTGATTTGATAAACGGATAGGTCTTCAGGTATGACTTAAGAAAATCCACGCTGCGACGGATCTCTTCTTGTACCTCAATCTGCGGTTTTGCGCCGAGCGCCTGAATAATTTCTTGTTGTAATGCCATTTACCCCTCCGGAATGTAGTGTGCCAGCCTTGCCGTTAGCCCATCAGAACAAAGTGTTAAAGCTACCTCTTTGACGGTAAAACGACAAGGATCACAGTTTTGACTGCGGTAAATTAATCCGATTTTTCGGTCCTGATGAGATTGATTTCGGCGTATTGGTTGATAAATAGCAATATTTATCCCACGCTTATTACACATTGAACGAAAGGAGAGGGAACATGAATAAAAAAGTCGTAGGGCTTCTGGGCGCCGGCGCTGTGCTGGCGATGCTGGCGGGTTGTACTGCATACGATCGTACTAAAGATCAGTTTACTCAGCCGGTGGTCAAAGATGTTAAAAAAGGGATGAGCCGTTCACAGGTAATGCAAATTGCCGGCAAACCGTCTTCTGAAGTCACCATGATTCACGCTCGCGGCACCTGCCAGACCTATATCCTGGGTCAACGAGATGGTAAAGCTGAAACCTATTTTGTGGCTCTCGATGAGACTGGCCACGTGATCAACTCCGGCTACCAGACGTGTGCTGAGTACGATACGGACCCGGCTGCTGCTAAGTCATAATCGTGTGTTTATAGGATGCCTACGAAAACCCGACCTTTGTGTCGGGTTTTTTTATCAGATCTGATGCTTATTTCTTGTCGCGAATTATTTTGAGCAAAGTGTGAAGACAGTCAAAACCGAAGGTCAATGAGAGACAATTTTTGCCTGTTAAGAATTATCAGTAGGCAAATTGTTGCCGTATACTCAATGCATAAACAGAAGATAACTCATCTGTTACATACGAGGGTAGTGGGCACATGGAACATCGCCCGGTGATGACAGATTTCACAAGTTGAGGAAGCGTGAATGGAAAAGAAACATATCTATCTTTTTTGCTCTGCGGGGATGTCCACTTCATTGTTGGTATCTAAAATGCGAGCGCAGGCTGAGAAGTACGAAGTACCGGTAGTGATCGAAGCATTCTCAGAAGCTTTTGCCGCAGAAAAAGGCCCGCAGGCAGATGTTATTCTGCTCGGCCCGCAAATCGGCTATATGCTGAACGATATTAAAAAGATTTTACCGAACAAGCCGATCGAAGTTATCGATTCAACGTTGTACGGTAAGGTAGATGGTTTAGGCGTGCTTAAGGCAGCGGTTGCTGCAATTAAAAAAGCCGCTGCGCAATAATTTTATAATTTTCCCGTCAAAGAGTTATTTCATATTTCAATCGCCGCAATATTAATTGCGGCCTTTTAAGGGTATTTTTCTATGAGTAAAGTGATCGATTCGCTTGAAAAGGTACTCCTTCCTTTTGCCGTTAAAATAGGAAAACAGCCACACATTAATGCGATTAAAAACGGTTTTATTAAATTAATGCCGCTGACCCTTGCAGGGGCCATGTTTGTATTAATTAACAACGTTTTTCTGAGCTTTGGTGAGGGATCATTCTTTTATTCAATGGGTGTTCGCCTGGACGCGTCAACCATTGACACGTTAAACAGTTTTAAAGCTATTGGCGGTAACGTTTATAACGGTACTTTAGGTATTATGTCGCTGATGGCGCCTTTCTTTATCGGTTCCGCCTTAGCGGAAGAGCGTAAAGTTGACCCGATGGCGGCTGGCCTGTTAGCGGTAGCGGCATTTATGACCGTCACCCCATACAGCGTTGGCGATGCCTATGCGGTTGGCGCGAACTGGCTGGGTGGTCAGAACATCATTTCCGGTATGATTATCGGTCTGGTGGTGGCTGAACTGTTCACTTTCGTTATCCGTCGCAACTGGGTTATCACTCTGCCAGACAGCGTACCGTCCTCGGTGTCGCGTTCCTTCTCGGCGTTAATTCCAGGCTTCCTGATCCTGTCCATCTTCGGCATCATCTCGTGGATTCTGTCTTCTTACGGCAGCAACTTCCACCAGATCATCATGGACTCCATCTCCAAACCGCTGGCGGCAATGGGTGGCGTGGTTGGCTGGGCATACGTACTGTTCAACTCCCTGCTGTGGTTCTTCGGTGTGCATGGTTCACTGGCGCTCACCGCGTTGGACAACGGCATCATGACCCCATGGGCGCTGGAAAACATCGCGCTGTACAACCAGTACGGCTCTGTTGATGCGGCTATCGCTGCGGGCCAGCAGTTCCACTTCTGGGCGAAACCGATGCTGGATTCCTACATCCTGCTGGGTGGTTCCGGTGCGACTTTAGGCCTGATTATCGCTATCTTCATCGCCTCTCGCCGCGCTGACCATCGTCAGGTTGCGAAACTGGCTCTGCCGTCGGGTATCTTCCAGATTAACGAACCGATTCTGTTTGGTCTGCCAATCATCATGAACCCGGTTATGTTTATCCCGTTCGTGCTGGTACAACCGATTCTGGCTGCTATCACCCTGGCTGCTTACTCGATGGGTATCATCCCTCCGGTAACCAACCTGGCACCGTGGACCATGCCAACCGGCCTGGGCGCCTTCTTCAACAGTAACGGAAGCGTCGCGGCGCTGCTGGTCGCACTGTTCAACCTCTGTGTCGCAACGATGGTGTACATGCCGTTCGTGATTATCTCGAACAAAGCGCAGGCCACCATTGAAGAAGAAGAAAGCGAAGAAGACATCGCTGCCGCTCTGAAATTCTAATGCCAATGCGGTATGGAGCCGGTCTCCATACCGCCCTCAACAAAAGGAATAAATATGTTTGATCTGGATAATGTCGTTGCTGAGGACGTGCAGGAAAACGATCTCGAAGAAGTGGTGATGGGCCTGATTATCAACTCCGGACAGGCGCGCAGCCTGGCATACGCCGCGCTGAAGCAGGCGAAGCAGGGTGATTTTGCTGGCGCGAAAGCGACCATGGAACAGTCCCGCGTTGCCCTGAGCGAAGCGCACCGTGTGCAAACGCAGCTGATTGAAAGCGATGAAGGCGAAGGCCGTATGAAGGTAAGCCTGGTGCTGGTTCATGCGCAGGATCATCTTATGACGTCAATGTTAGCGCGTGAGCTGGTTGCTGAATTGATCGAACTTCACGAGAAGGTACAATAGGCTTTTCCCTATGAGGCAACCTAAGATGATCACCATGGAAATCAACACCGCCCGAGAACAACAGCTCTTTAACGGTAAGAATTTTCATGTCTTCATCTACAACAAAACGGAAAGCATCAGCGGGCTGCACCAGCATGACTACTACGAGTTCACTATCGTACTGACCGGGCGCTACTATCAGGAGATAAACGGCAAACGGGTTATGCTGGAGCGCGGAGACTTTGTCTTTATCCCGATGGGTTCACATCACCAGAGCTTCTATGAGTTTGGCGCGACGCGAATCCTCAACGTCGGAATCAGCAAAGACTTCTTCGATACCCACTATCAGTCGCTGGTTCCGTTTGCGCTGGTTGCATCACAAGTCTATTCGATTAAAAGCACGTTTCTTAGTTACATTGAGTCGGTTATTTCGTCACTGCACTTTCGTGAAACGGAATTTGACGAATTTATTGAACTGGTTTCCTTCTACGTGATTAATCGCTTACGCCATTATCGCGAAGAACAGGCGCAGGATGTGACGCCGCAGTGGTTAAAATCTACTGTCGAAGCCATGCACGATAAATTAAAGTTTGGTGAAGGCGCGTTGGAGAATATGGTCGAGTTATCCGGGAAAACCCAGGAATATTTAACCCGAGCCACCCAACGCTATTACGGTAAAACACCGATGCAGATTATTAATGACATCCGCATCAACTTTGCCAAGAAACAGCTGGAAATAACGAATTACTCGGTGACCGATATTGCGTATGAGTCAGGTTATAGTAGCCCAAGTTTGTTTATTAAAACTTTCAAGAAGCTAACCTCATTCACACCGAGCAATTATCGCAAACAGCTGACGATTATCAAATAACGCGCTGCGGAATCACTCCGCAGCTCTGAATTAAAGACTTTAACTATCCACGTATAATGTGGAGGGTAACCCACGTTTACTTGTGGATCACGAGGGAGAAAGAGATGAGCCAGAAATTAAAAGTCGTCACAATTGGTGGTGGTAGCAGCTATACGCCGGAATTGCTGGAAGGTTTTCTCAAGCGTTATCACGAACTGCCGGTCAGCGAACTGTGGCTGGTTGACGTTGAAGATGGCCAGGAGAAGCTGGATATCATTCATGCCCTTTGCCAGCGCATGGTGGAAAAAGCCGGCGTACCGATGAAGGTCTATAAGACGCTGAATCGCCGCGAAGCGCTCGAAGGTGCCGACTTTGTGACTACGCAGCTGCGCGTTGGTCAGCTCAAAGCCCGTGAGAAAGATGAACGTATCCCGCTGAGCCATGGTTACCTGGGGCAGGAAACCAACGGCGCTGGCGGCCTGTTTAAAGGTCTGCGTACCATTCCGGTGATTTTCGACATCATTAAAGATGTGGAAGAAGTGTGCCCGAACGCGTGGGTGATTAACTTTACCAACCCGGCGGGAATGGTGACCGAAGCGGTCTATCGCCACACCAATTTCAAACGCTTTATCGGCGTGTGCAACATTCCAATCGGCATGAAGATGTTCTTCACCGACGTATTGCGCCTGAGTGAGAAAGACGATCTTTCCATCGACCTGTTCGGCCTGAACCACATGGTTTTCGTACGCGATGTGCTGGTCAACGGCGAGTCTCGTTTTGCTGAACTGCTGGACGGCGTGGCCTCCGGTACGCTGTCGGCGAACACTGTGAAAAACATTTTCGATATGCCGTTTAGCGAAGGCCTGCTGCGTTCTCTGAACCTGCTGCCGTGCTCTTATCTGCTGTACTACTTCAAGCAGAAAGAGATGCTGGCTATCGAAATGGGCGAGTATTACAAAGGCGGCGCGCGTGCGCAGGTGGTGCAGAAGGTTGAGAAGCAGCTGTTTGAGCTGTACAAAAATCCGGACCTGAACGTCAAGCCGAAAGAGCTGGAACAGCGCGGCGGGGCCTATTACTCCGATGCGGCGTGTGAGGTGATCAACGCTATCTACAACGATAAGCAGACTGAACACTACGTGAATATTCCGCACCACGGTCATATCGACAACATCCCGGCGGATTGGGCGATTGAAGTCACCTCCATCCTGGGCCGCGACGGCGCGAAACCGCACCCGCGCGTCACGCATTTTGACGAGAAAGTGCTGGGTCTGATCCATACCATCAAAGGTTTTGAAATCGCGGCCAGTAAGGCAGCGATCAGCGGTGAATTTAACGATGTGCTGTTGGCACTGAACTTAAGCCCGCTGATCCACTCTGATAAAGATGCAGAGATTCTGGCGCGCGAACTGATTCTGGCCCATGAAAAATGGTTGCCGAACTTCGCTGCCACCGTGGAGAAACTGAAACAGTGACAGGAGGCATGATGGAACGTTTGTTAATCGTGAACGCCGACGATTTTGGCCTGAGTAAAGGGCAGAACTACGGCATCCTCGACGCCTGTAAGAACGGACTGGTCACGTCCACCACCGCGCTGGTTAACGGCGCGGCTATTGACCACGCGGCTCAACTGAGCCGCCGTACGCCAGAGCTGGCGGTGGGCATGCACTTTGTGCTCACGCTGGGCGAACCCTTGACGCCGATGCCGGGTCTGGCCCGCGAAGGCAAACTCGGTAAGTGGATCTGGCAGGTGGCCGAGGAAGATGCGCTGCCGCTGGACGAGATTGAGCGTGAACTGGCGTGTCAGTATCAGCGTTTTGTCGACCTGTTTGACGCTGAGCCGACACATTTTGACAGCCACCACCATGTGCATATGATCCCGCAGATCTTTCCGCTGGTGGCCGAGTTTGCGAAATCCAAAGGCATCGCGCTACGTATTGATCGCTCTATCCCGTACCCGTTTGCCCTCCCGGAAGGGCTGCGCAGCAGCGAGGGATTCAGCAGCGAATTTTACGGCGATGCGATTTCCGATGAGCTGTTCCTGAAGGTGCTGGACGACTCAACCGCACGCGGGGAAGGCTCGCTGGAGGTCATGTGTCATCCGGCGTTTGTCGACAATACTATTATGGGTAGCGCCTATTGCTACCCGCGCCTGGCGGAGCTGGACGTCCTGACCTCCGCCTCGCTGAAATATGCCATTGCGGAGCGAGGCTATCGTCTCGGTACTTACCGCGACGTGTAATCGACCGTTTTACCCCCTCAACCCTTTGCCCGGCAGCGACCCTGCCGGGCTTTTTTGTGTATGACGATCGCTGGCGATTGCTGCTATTATAGGGGTTTACCGCTTTGTCTTACTGATTGTGAATTTAACTGCTTATGAAACCGCTTCGCCAACAAAATCGGCAGATTATCAGCTACGTACCGCGCACCGAACCCGCTCCCCCCGATCACGCCGTGAAGGTTGAAGGCTTTCGCGATGTGTGGCTGCTGCGTGGAAAGTACGTTGCGTTTGTGTTGATGGGCAGCGCGTTTCGTCGTTCGCAGGCGTTCAGTATTCCGGAATCGGCCCAACGTTGGGCGGTGCAGATGCGCCAGGAAGGGGAGCTCGACGCTTAATCGCGTTGGCTGGATATAAAAAAACCGCTGAGTCAGCGGTTTTTTTATCGGTATAACGGTCTGTTTTAGCGATGCGCCAGTTCGGCATCCTCTTCGCTGTTCAGCACCTCTTTGTCGGTCTGGCGCAGCCACTGGCTGGTCAGGGTTCCGGCAGTCATGGAACCGCTGACGTTCAGCGCGGTACGGCCCATGTCGATCAGCGGCTCAACGGAGATCAGCAGCGCAACCAGGGTAACCGGCAGCCCCATCGCGGGCAGCACGATCAGCGCAGCGAAGGTTGCACCGCCGCCCACGCCGGCAACGCCTGCAGAGCTGACGGTCACCATACCAACCAGCGTGGCAATCCACAGCGGATCCAGCGGGTTAATGCCCACGGTTGGAGCAACCATCACCGCCAGCATGGCCGGGTAGAGACCTGCACAGCCGTTCTGACCAATGGTCGCACCAAAGGAAGCAGAGAAGCTGGCAATGGATTCTGGTACGCCCAGGCGGCGAGTCTGCGCTTCAACGTTTAGCGGGATAGACGCGGCGCTGGAGCGGCTGGTGAAGGCAAAGGTCAGCACCGGCCACACTTTGCGGAAGTACTTCAGCGGACTCACGCCGTTGACGCCCAGCAGAATGCCGTGCACCACAAACATAATCAGCAGGCCAAGGTAGGACGCAACCACAAAGCTACCCAGCTTGATGATGTCCTGCAGGTTAGAACCGGCGACCACTTTGGTCATCAGCGCCAGCACGCCGTACGGCGTCAGCTGCATCACCAGGCGCACCAGCTTCATCACCCAGCCTTGCAGGGTATCGATAGCGGTCAGTACGCGCTGGCCTTTCGGTTCATCATCTTTCAGCAGCTTCAGCGCAGCCACACCCAGGAATGCCGCGAAGATAACGACGCTGATGATAGAGGTTGGGTTAGCGCCGGTGAGATCCGCAAACGGGTTTTTCGGCACGAACGACAGCAGCAGCTGCGGTACGCTCAGGTCAGCAACTTTGCCGACATAGTTGCTCTGAATGGCGTTCAGACGTGCAGTCTCGGCGGTGCCCTGAACCAGACCTTCAGCGGTCAGGCCGAACAGGTTAGTCACCAGCACGCCGACCAGCGCGGCAATAAGCGTGGTAAACAGCAGGGTACCGATGGTCAGCACGCTGATTTTACCCAGCTGAGAGGCATTATGCAGACGGGCTACCGCGCTCAGAATTGAGGCGAAGACCAGCGGCATGACGATCATTTGCAGTAGTTGCACATAGCCGTTACCGACCACGTTAAACCACTGGATAGAGTCCTTCAGCACCTGGCTGTCAGAACCGTAGATCAGCTGCAGCGCCAGGCCAAAGACCACACCGATAACCAGGCCGACCAGCACTTTTTTGGCCAGGCTCCACTGCTTGTGACGCGTTTGCGCCAGCGCCAGCAGCAATACGGCGAACACAACGACGTTCGCGATTAGTGGAAAGTTCATCCCCGTTCTCCTGAAGTTTTTTTCACGCCGTTCGCGGTGATTTTGTGTTGCCGCGGCGGGTGTCTTTTTAGGACAAACCCGTAAAGATTTGTCTGGATGTGAGAAGGTTAACAGAACTGAAATGGTACGCTTATATCCAAATGGAATGGTTTATGCCAAAAATGCGATCTTCGCCGAATTATTGCTCAGCCCGGCGATGAATGAAGCGATTAAAGTCGGTTTGCAGCGAATTTATCATCGACGATGACCAGCGTATGGCGCTGTTTTCCGGTAGCGATTGCGGCATGAACACGGCGTAGGCAAACAGCGCCATACACAAAACGCGCTCCAGCTGATTCCCTTTACGCGGTGCGAGAATCGGCAGACGAAAACGCCAGCGGCAGGGCCACAGCAGCGGGACGCCCGCTGGCGTGAGCATGTCGGCGAGAATGTGGCTCAGATAGCCCAGCACCATCCCCTGTAGGGCATCGGCGGGGACTATCCAGCTGTCCGGTACTTTCAGATAGAAAAGGGTGAGCGCGGCAAAGACGGCGAGCAGGCTGTGGGTAAAACCGCGATGGCCACACATCCGCGCAATGGGCTTCGATAACCAACTTAGCCGCTGCCCCAGGAAGGAGCGTGGGTGGTCAATGTCCGGAAGCAGACAGGTCAATATCGCCGACGGCACGATGTGCCACCAGTCTCCTTGTGCCAGGACCGGCGTCAGTTCGGCATTTTTAGCAAATACCGCGCAGGCGATTGAAAAAAGGAGATGACCTTCCGCCGTCATGATGAAACCCATTAATCTGTGAATTCATACAGTATAGGGTTTTTATACAGTAGGCGGAAGAGGTTACAGTGTAACTCTTTGTCAAAAAATTAACGTGCCAGCCAGCCGCCGTCTACGGCCACCGTATAGCCATTAATGTAGTCCGAGGCAGACGAGGCGAGGAATACCACCGGGCCTTTGAGATCGTCTGGCGTCCCCCAGCGTCCGGCCGGAATACGGTCGAGGATTTCCTTGCTGCGTTCAGCGTCGTCACGCAGCTGCTGGGTGTTGTTGGTGGCCATATACCCCGGCGCGATGGCGTTGACGTTGATGCCGTGCTGAGCCCATTCGTTGGCCAGCAGGCGGGTGATGCCTAATACCCCGCTTTTTGAAGCGGTGTAGGATGGCACACGAATGCCGCCCTGGAAAGAGAGCATCGACGCAATATTGATAATTTTCCCGCCGTTACCTTGTTGCAGAAACTGTTTCGCCACCGCCTGTGACAGGAAGAACACCGACTTCAGGTTCAGGTTCATCACATCGTCCCAGTTCTTTTCGCTGAAGGTCAGCGCATCTTCACGTCGAATGGTCCCGGCGTTGTTGACCAGAATGTCGATACGGCCCGCGGCGGCCACGGCGGCGGGGACGATATCAGCAATGGCCTCAGGCTGGCTCAGATCGGCCTGAATCGCAAACATCCGACGGCCCAGCGCCGCCACTTTTTCTGCGGTTTCTTGCGGAATGCTTCGGCTGACGCTGACGATATCGCATCCGGCTTCCGCCAGCCCCAGCGCCATACCCTGACCGAGACCTTTATCGCAGCCGGTAACGAGTGCGACTTTACCTTGCAGATTGAAAGCATGAAGAATCATTTCGACCCCTGTATACGGTTTTTATCATTATGAGATGACCTACAGGGCTAAAGCATAGAAGGGCGTAGCGGAAAATTCAAATAAAAATAAAACAGTGTTTCATTTTTATGATTGGGTTGGCATTTGCGGGCACAATCCGTGCCCGCATCATGATTAGCCGCACAAATTTTCGCGGGTGAGGAATTCCAGAGACGGCAGCTTCACATCGGCCAGAGCGAAGCGCGGGTCGAGTTGGCTTTCCGGAGCCGGGACAACAATGGAGCGCATGCGCGCCGCTTTGCTGGCAATCATGCCATTCACCGAGTCTTCCAGCGCCACGCAGCACAGCGGATCGACATCCAGCGCGGCCGCGCAGTTCAGATAGACCTGTGGGTGCGGTTTGCTATAGGCCAACGTGTCGGCGGAGGCCAGCGCGTCGAACTGCTCGCGCAGGTCAAACATGGTCAGCACTTTTTCCAGCATGTATAGCGGAGAGGCGGAAGCCAGGCCGACTTTTAACCCTTGTGCTTTGCATAGCGCGACGGCTTCACGCACGCCTGGCAGCAGCGGGCGCGTCTGCTCAACCAGCGAAATGACGCGGGCAATCATCCGTTCAACTACGGCGGCACGGTCCGGGCCGCTCCACGGCTGTTGGCCGTACCACAGGTCGACCACCAGATCGATACGTAAACCGCGAGTATCGGGAAGCTCGTGACGACGGGTAAAATCGACGCCCAGCTCGCTCAGCACTTCGTGCTCGGCACGGTCCCACAGCGGCTCGGAATCGATCAGTAATCCATCCATATCGAATATTGCGGCGCGTATTTGACGCTCGGTGGACATAACTACCTCTCCTTTAGGGTAACGAATGCCGGTTAATGGTATATCATATCGGGCGTAAAGTCGGGCGAAAGTCACCTTCAGCAGGTAGACTTAATAAGCACTTAGCCCGAGAGTCTGCGTCTTAACAAGGGGAACCCATGACGTATCAACAAGCTGGACGCATTGCCATCCTCAAGCGTATTGCCGGGTGGGTTATTTTTATTCCCGCCCTGATCTCTACGCTGATTTCCGTGCTGAAATTCATGTATGAACACAGCGCTAAGCAGCCGGGAATCGATGCCGTCATGATGGATTTTGTCCACGTGATGGTCGATATGATGCGTTTCAATACGCCATTCCTGAATCTCTTCTGGTACAACTCGCCGCAACCGGACTTTCATAACGGCCTGAATATTATGTTCTGGGTTATTTTTGCGCTGATTTTCGTTGCGCTGGCGCTACAGGACTCCGGCGCGCGGATGGCGCGTCAGGCGAAGTTTTTGCGTGAAGGGGTGAACGATCAGCTGATTCTGGAGAAAGCGAAAGGGGCGGAAGGGATGAGTCGTGAAGCGCTGGAGGCCCGCGTCGAGGTGCCGCGTCATACCATTTTTGTGCAATTCTTCCCGCTCTATATTCTGCCGATCATTGTGATTGTCGTCGGCTACTTTGTCCTGAAAGTGTTAGGTTTCCTCTAAAAGCAGCAAGCCCGGCGGTGGCCGGGCTTGTGATTATGCAGCAGGGATAGCGCGCGGTTTCCCCTGAGGGTCGACCGCGACGTAGATAAACAGCGCTTCGGTCGCTTTATAGCGCTGACCAATCGGCTCTGATGACACCTTTTTTACCCACACTTCAATATTAATCGTCACCGACGTATTGCCGCGTTTGACGCAGCGCGCATAGCAGCACACTACGTCGCCGACCGCTACCGGGCGCAGGAACGTCATACCGTCTACCCGCACGGTCACCACGCGGCCATGGGCCACTTCTTTCGCCATAATGGCGCCACCAATATCCATTTGCGACATCAGCCAACCGCCGAAGATATCGCCGTTGGCATTGGTATCCGCAGGCATGGCTAAAGTGCGTAATACCAGCTCTCCCTGTGGAGCGTCATTCTGTAGTGTCATTATTATTCTCTGTGCTTACTTATGGTCATCTTGTGGCATATGACGATAGATATACACGCCGCTCAGCACGGTGAATACCAGCGTCAATGCCGTCAGGCCAAACACCTTAAAGTTTACCCAAATGTTTTGCGGTAACCAAAAGGCGATATAAATGTTTGCCAGCCCGCAGAGGATAAAGAACACCGCCCAGGCGAGGTTCAGCTTCGACCACACCGCTTCCGGCAGGGTGATCTCTTTGCCCAGCATGCGTTGAATCAGCGGCTTTTTCATCACCCACTGGCTAATCAGCAGCGCACCGGCGAACAGCGCGTAGATCACGGTGACTTTCCACTTAATAAACTCATCGTTATGGAAGAAAATGGTAAGGCCGCCAAACACAGCCACCAGAATAAAGGTGATCAGCGCCATTTTTTCGACTTTACGATAGCGTACCCAGCTATAAATCAGCACCACCGCAGTGGCGACAATCAGCGCGCTGGTGGCCGCATAGATGTCATAGATTTTATAGAAGGCGAAAAAGACAACCAGCGGTAAGAAATCAAGAAACTGCTTCATACTTCGATTCCGTAGTTCATGCCGCCCACCCACGGGCGGCATCAGATTATTGACGAATAAGCATATACACGCGGAATAAATAGATCAGCAACAAGGCGGAAATCAGGTTGCTGAGCGTGTTAGCCACCACGGCACCAAGGTATGGCGTCAGGAAGGCAAAGCTTGATGCAAACAACAGCAGCAGCGTTTTCGCCAGCATCCAGCCAACCACCGCGGGGGCAATCAGACGAATATTGGCCCAGCCGAGACGAGTGCTGTGACGAATGGCGGAAAAAACGCCCAGTTTATCCTGCACCATCATCACCGGGGCGAATGCCAGCACGATGGCCAGCAGGATGCCGGGAACCACGATCAGCATGACGCCCATTTGAATCAGGAACGTACTGATAAAAATGAGCACCAGCAGCTTCGGCAGCACCGGCGCGCTGGCGCCAATCGCTCGCAGCGCACTGACCGGCTGACCGGCGGAGATGAGCTGAATCATCAGCAGAATACCGCCCGCCAGAATCGCATTACCGATAAGCCCGGCAAAGGTGGAAGCCGCAGAGGATTGCAGCAGAATTTGCTGCTGCTCCGGCGTCATGTTCTGCACCAAATCAAACAGCCCTGTGCTGCCTGCCAGATGCTCTCCGGTAGTCAGCGTCGCGAGCTGTTCATCGCTGGGGGAAAAGGCATGGCCAAGCACCACCGTGATAAATGAACAGAGCAAAGCAATCAGCAAAATGGTCACGAACTGATTACGGAAAAAATTACCCGTGTCACGGTATACAGACTGCGCCGTGATAGACATGCACTCTCCTTGAGTATTGCAGGTGTTAATTAGCCGGCAATTGTACCGCAAATCTCCCCTGCGTAGCAGCCTCTGCGCCGGCTCCGCTAAGTATATCTTTGTAAATAGGATTCAGCGGCGGCAGGCCGTATCGCGCGCGGGCGCGATTGCAGGCTTCATTGGGCTCGCCATTTTCACCGGACATAGCGAATTCGCGGCACGGAGAAGGGCGATTGGCATAGATGGTGCAACTGACCGAACCGCCGATTTCCCCCGAGAGGGCCGCGCAGCGGGGCTGACGCTGGTTGGTGCCGGTCATACAGCGTAACAAGGGGGTAACGGGCTCGGTGAGCTGCGCGGGAACAGGGCCACCGGCATCATCGGCTTCAGCCCAGTAAAAAGAGACTCGAAAATACGCACAACAGGCACCGCACGTCATGCACGGGTTGATTTCACTCATGATTACACCTGATAAAAACGCATCAACAAAATTGTCACGCTCTAAATTATCCAGCCGCTTTGATGCCGACAAGAGGGGGCAAAAAATTTTTTCCGACAAAATCAATGAAATTGATGTGGGTGATAATTTCCCGCCTGACATAGGTTGTGAAAATTGATCTGGATTAATAAATGTTAAATCTAATGACTTTGTGTGATCTGTGATGGTTCAAAAGTAACTCATTGTGGGTATATTTGCCGCGCTTGAAAAACCATAATGAGGAAGTGGATATGAAAAAGTTAGCAGTGGTTGCATTGATGTTGAGTACCGTTTCCGGCGGTGCCTGGGCGCATGAGGCAGGGGAGTTTTTCATTCGTGCCGGTTCTGCAACGGTGCGGCCTACCGAGGGTTCCGATAATGTTCTCGGCAGTCTGGGGAGCTTTAACGTCAGCAACAATACGCAGCTTGGCTTAACCTTTACCTATATGGCGACGGATAACATCGGTATTGAACTGCTGGCCGCCACGCCGTTCCGCCACAAAGTCGGCACCGGCCCAACCGGTAATATCGCGACCGTTCACCAGTTACCCCCTACGCTGATGGCCCAGTGGTATTTCGGTGATGCGCAGAGTAAGTTTCGCCCGTACGTTGGCGCGGGCATCAACTACACCACCTTCTTTGATAATGATTTCAACAAAACCGGCAAAGAGGCAGGACTTTCCGATCTGAGCCTGGACGACTCCTGGGGCGCAGCCGGGCAGGTGGGGCTGGATTATCTGATTAACCGTGATTGGCTGATTAATATGTCGGTCTGGTACATGGATATCGACACCAACGTGAAGTTTAAAGCTAACGGCGTGAACCAGAGCGTCAGTACCAGACTGGATCCGTGGGTGTTTATGTTCTCGGCTGGTTATCGCTTCTGATTTCTTCTGCAAAACTCCTGCAAAACCTTTCTGCAAAACTGGTCATTAAATGACCAGTTTTTTCCATTCTTTTCCCCGCGAATCGTTGTAACGATCTGTCATGGTTTTGCTCGAATGACCGAGAAGAACCTGGGTATCAATTCCTTGCGTTCTGTACAGTCGTTCTGAGAGTGATCTCTGTTCGTGGAAGCTTGGAGGCGTGCCGTTTTCTCCCCAGTTATAATCCACTTCATCTCTTGCCTTGCTAAAGGCTACAGTTAGCGTTGCCGGCATGACTTTCCCACCGCGCTTTGCCTTTCCTTTCGCGTGATGGTGATGCAGAAGAAAAGGACTCAATACCTTATCTCTGCACATCGATACTATCTCCCCGAGGCTAATATTTAACTGCTGACTCCTGAGTGCTAGTGGTATTGCGATCTTTGCGCCTGTTTTACCCTGCTCAACAAGTAAATAGTTGTCCTCGATGTCGCTGAATTTCATGTTGCATATATCAGCAAGGCGCTGGCCGGTCACAAGTGCCAGCAGCATCGCGCGCTGTAAAAAATAATTATCCTTTTCTGCTGCTTTGTAGATCAACTGCCACTCAGCAAAGGTTAATCGTTGGCGAGATATTTTTACATGCGGTTTTTTCGCAACTTCCGCCGGGTTAAATCCCACGGGTACTTCCCCCACTTGCTGAGCCTCTTTGAATACATCAATCACAATCTTCCTGAATATTTGTCCCATTCTGTTATGACCCTTCTCTTTGTATTCATCGAGGATGGCAACGATATCTTTAACTGTTATTTGATCCATCTGAGACATGCCGAGATGTTGTTCAAGAACCTTTAGGGGGGAATCTTTCTGCTTCAAGGTGGACATTTTTATCTCTCCCCGAACCAGTCTTTCCTCCTGAATTTTCTTATATCTCGGTATAAAGTCAGAAATAGTTGATGAGCCGCCAAGGCGTGAATTAACTTCGTTTTTAATTTTGAGTATATGCCTCATTTTCTGCTCAGCTAACCGACTGTTAGCTTCGATTGCAATTTCTTTGGCAATCTTTTCGTCGGTACCCAGTCCGTGAAATTTCCCTGTAACAGGGTGTTTGTAACGCCAATAAACTTTATTTGTTCTTGAGTCTAAATACGGGGAAAGGCCCGGGATAGTGACATTATGTTTCCGTGGTCTGCCCATCTTCTAAGATTCTCCTCAACAGCGGATGATCCTGCTTTTTCATTTCTGGTTGGGATGAGAAGCCAACGAACCGAGCTGTCAGCTCAACGCGCCAGCTCTTTCCAACCTTACAGGCTGGTGGTGAGATCATCCCATTCTTTGCGTATTTATTTAATGTTGAGGGGCCGGGAATCGGGTTACCAAATTCATGCTCAGCCCATTCCGAGAGCAGTACAAGTCTCGCCATTTTTCCTCCAGAGTATGGCCCATTGCTGGGCCACATGCTGATAATGAAAAATCAGTTCTTAATCAATTTCTGCCAGATAGCGGAAACGTATTTGACCTGATGACGGGCATCAGAAAGGGCATTGTGCATATCCCCTTCAAATGGAATGTCGTAACGAGGTTTTATCCCAATGGCCTCACCCATTTCTGTAATGGTTCGCACGTCACGATCGTTCCAGAACTTCCAGGGACATTCGATATTTGCTCGCTCATACGATGAACGCAGGATGACATTGTCAAATGATGCGCCATTACCCCAGACCTGTACGTTAGAGCCAGCGTCGGAATTTTCACTGATAAAATCAGAAAATAACTCCAGTGCATCCTCCAGCGGCATTGCGTCACCCATAGTGATGGCAGAACGTGCTTCCGGAGACTGCTTTAACCACCACAAAATTGTTCCTGCATCTGGCAAGCCACCCAACAGCATGGCTGATTCCAGAGATACGACTGCATAAAACTCGGCGCCAGTTCTGCCGCTGGCTGGGTTAAAAAAAACTGCTCCAATCGATACTATGGGTGCGCTAGATTTGTTCCCCATAGTCTCGAGGTCTACCATAACGTGGCGGAAATCATCATTGTGATGAACGGTATCATTATTTAAGGTATCTGTTTGATCGCTATCTTCAGCATTGCCTGTAACTGGGTCAGTTGTTGTTTCGCTAACTGGCATTTCAGGTTCAACCGAGTTTTCATCATTGAGATCTTTTTCCATCTGCACATCGCTGGTTGCCTCGGTATCGACTTGAAGAATTTTTTCTTCGACTGCGCGCTGGCGCACCTGATCTACGACTGAAAGAGCAGGGGCTGGCTGGCTGTCCATCAGACCATCTATGGAGAAAACGCCGTTGCCCATGTTGGCGATTTCTGGCTGTGGTTTGGTCAAGTCTTCATGCACCCACTTTGGATCCGTAGGGTCGCTGATACCCGGAACGAATTCCCCACGTTCGGCTGCCAGTCGGTGGCTTATCTCGTTTTCCCAGCTTTTTTCTGGAGCGTGACCAGCTGCAGCCAGCATTTCTTCTGATGGGTGCTGGTGGTCTGTTTCCGTCAGGTTCTTGTTGATGTAACGGCTCAACAGTTCCGGGAAATGGTGAGTGTTTTCTTCGGCTCCGCGAATAAGCGCGAAAATAGCGGCGCGGGAATAATCCAGAATGCCAGCTCGTTTGCGTAGGGCGGCGGACCACTCTTTGAACGGGCTTTCGTTTTTAGTGATGATCTCTTTTGCTCGGCGGTAAACTCCGCCTGGGATATCGTAGATATTGAAATCCATTGGCAGTGTGGCCAGCGCAATATCAACGTCCAGAGTGTCCAGCGTATGAGTCAGGGTCGGGTTACGGTCTGTCTTGCCGCCGCCGGCGTTTGTCTTGACGTCGGTGCGCTGAACCTGCGCCACACGGTTCCCACTCAACCACTCTTTGACCAGCAGACCGCGATCGATGTGTTCGGTGCCTCCCCACGCTTTGACGAACTGGATCACCTGGTTCAGTTCGCATCGCTTATCCTGCGGAAATACCTTTTTCACCGCGTCGGTAAGCTTCCAGAGCGTCGGCATGTCGAATGCTTTAACTTCCGGACAGTTCTCGACGGCCAGCAGCAGGTTCTGAACGTAGGTGTTATCCGTGTCCATTTCGAGGCTGGCAAGTTGTGCGCGAGTTTCCTTGTTGATGTGCCATACGTGGCCGCCCTTGGCATTGAACTGTGCCAGCAGCTGGATGCGAAAGGGCATAGGCGCGATATTGTCGAGAGTATCGATGATTTTACTTTTTGCGTTGCTGCTGTTGTCATCCTCGCCAGCATCAGCATCAGCATCAGCATCAGCTGGCTGAGTAGCTTCAATCTTTTGCCAGCAGTTCTTGTCGTCGAGTTGATAGCGGTCGCACCAGGTGCTGTCTAAAACACTTTCTTCTGGCAGATCGTCCAGAACAGGGAAGTTAGTACGAATAGGCAGCTGGTGGTCAGCTGCGCGACCGACGGTGATCCCTTCATCTTCAAGGATGTTGAGAATTTCACGCTCAGCACGGGAATCGGACTTTGCGGAAAACCAGCAGAAAAGGCTTTTTGCTTCTGTGGCTTTTGCTTTTGCTTTTATCAGGTACGCATAGTTGTTCATTGCGTTCGGGCTCCTTCAGGTTGTAAGATACCCGGCAGCTGATGGCAGCCGCCTTGGTGGTGGTCATTGGTCAAAACTCGAAACCGGAACGCTTTGGTCGGCTTTCCGGGTACTTAACCCGCCTTGCGCGGGTTTTGTGCTTTATGGGGCTGGCGAATCGCCCCGTAACAGCTGTGAAACGCGAACGCCGTCAAGCGCTCGCAGGATAGGATAAAGGGTTTTATGGGCTGGCAGTTTAGATACAGCGGTGATCACGTCTGTAACGGTGATGTCATCGCTTCGAGGGCTGTATCCACCACCGGGGCCGCGCTGTGAAATAACCAGGTTACCCGTACGCAGCTTTTTGAAGATCTGCTCAAGGTATGAAGTCGACAGCTTTGACTCTTTGCTGATGGCCGTCAGAGAAACGGGCGAGCCGTTATAGAGCTTATTCAAAGTGGCTGCGGCCTGGACGGATGCCAGAACGCGTTTCATTCCAAATTCCATGATCACTTCTCCGGCCATAACGGCCATTGGTCAAAACTCGATTAGTAACTTTTTACTGGCTGTTGGTCGGCAGCCGGGTCGCCTTTCTGGGCTAGGAAGTAGCAGAGGCGGCGGATCCACACCTCAATAAAATTCAACTTTACGGCCTGCTGCCGGACTGGTTTGACTGAAAAACAACTCAGTTTCACAGCCTGCTGCCGCGCTGGTCTGCGTGCAAAATCAATCATGATTCCTCCTGTGTGCCCTTAACGTCTGGCTGACGGAACGGTACTGCCTGCTGCGCGTTGATTATTGTCATCTCATCCGGTGTTTCGTATGCCGCCGGCAGCTACTTCGTGGGCTTCCTGCCTGGATGACTGACCTGCCCCCACGATTAGATACAACACTCAGTTAGTAACGTCGGAATCTTCA
>NZ_CBDKZX010000007.1:0-136226 GCF_965301105.1 Kluyvera sp. | reverse complement strand
TCACTCAACAAAGGATTTATAATCAGAATAAATTAACCTTCGTAGATTATTTGTGTAATAAAGAATATTCAGGACAGTATTAATACTTAGCGTAAATTCGCCGGGAAATCTTTCGGTAATTCACTGGCAGCACAATCAATCACGCTATCGTTATTCGCCCCACAGTCGCGAACGAAGGTAATGGTAGCGAATTCATCAATCACCTCAGTCGGATACGCTGGGCCCGCATCACGATACGAATTCATCAGCGGGATGTGATCGTTCTGGAAGCAGACGGTTTTTTCCGGATTGTTGATGACCCAACGCGGGAAGAAAATGGTGCCATGGAACAGTTTGTCGCCGAGGTTCACAATCAGGCTGACATCGGTACCGGTCGGTTCGGTCCAGGAAATTTTATATACGCTCTCACCCACACGGACGATGTAGGCCTGCTGGTCTTTGACCCAACGATTCGCCACGATACCGCTGTGGATACGGTAATCCAGAGTGTTGTCGTTTTTCACATAAATTTCGTAGTTCCAGCCGTTGTCATAGGTATAGACCAGATGTTTACCCACGAAGCCGCTCAAGTCATGTTTATCAAAGTTGCTCATAATTAAATCTCCTTGTGTCGATGCAGAGATCTTATTGCTTTAAAAAAATAAATGAATAACGCTATGTTTGAATTAAATTCATCTAATTTTTAAATCAATCATGCACAAAACTACCCTTGAACAGTGGGCGCTACTGGAAAAGGTAGTCGAACTGGGCAGTTTTGCGAAAGCCGCGGAGGAGACGCACCGCAGCCAGTCGTCGGTCAGCTATAACCTGTCGCTGCTGCAGGAGCGGCTGGGCGTGGCCTTGCTGGTCCCCGAAGGCCGCCGCGCGGTGCTGACTCCGGCGGGCGAGCTATTGCTGCGCCAGGTGAAGCCGCTGCTCAAAGCCTTTGCCTGGGTAGAAACTCGTGCCGCCACGTTACGTGAAGGCACGCGCACGCGGCTGGATTTGGTGGTCGACAGCATTTTCCCGCGTCAGAGACTGTTCGCCATTCTGCGCCAGTTTCAGCAGCGCTACCCACAAACGCAGGTGCGGCTAACCGAGGTGCTGGAGAACGCCAACGACGCCGATAACGTGCAAGCGGAGGCGGACGTGATGGTGCTGACGCGCCGTCAGGATATTACCGGCCGCGGGGAATGGTTGATGAATATCGATTTTGTCGCCGTCGCGCATCGGGATCATCCTCTATTTCAGCAGGCAGGTCCGCTTAGCGACGAACAGTTGCGCCCCTGGCCGCTGATCCGCATTGCCGACAGCGATAGCAGCCGCCAGGAGACGCACGATGCGTGGACCTTCTCAACGATTGATGCCGCCATTGATGCCGTATTGTATCAGGTGGGATATGGCTGGTTGCCGGAGGAGAGAATCCAGGAGGAACTGGCGCAGGGAATATTAAAGCCGCTGCCGCTAAATCATGGCGTACGCCGCGCAACGCCGCTGCATCTGATCGTCAAACGAGATTTAGCCCCGCTCGACGAACAGGTGGAGATGCTGCTGAAGCTGTTTAGCCAGCAGCATTAATACGTTTACTCCGCCAGCGCCTGCGCACAAGCCCAGGCGCTCGACCACGCCCACTGGAAGTTATAGCCGCCCAGCCAGCCGGTAACATCCATCACTTCACCGATAAAATACAGACCTGGCGCTTTCTTCGCTTCCATGGTGCGCGAAGAGAGTTCGTTGGTATCCACACCGCCGAGGGTTACTTCCGCCGTACGGTAGCCTTCGGTGCCGTTCGGCTGAACGCGCCAGTTTGTCAGCGTCTCAACCAGCGTCTGCTGCTCACGTACATTAAGCTGCTTAAGGGTCACGTCGGGAACCTGGCCCAACTGTTGCAGACACTCCACCAGACGCTTCGGCAGCTGCATCGCCAGCGTATTTTTCAGGCTCTGGTTCGGATGCTCGGCGCGCTGCGCATCAAGGAAGTCCGCGAGATCGATGTCGGGCAGCAGATTGATGGTGACGAATTCGCCCGCCTGCCAATAGCTCGAAATTTGCAGCACTGCCGGGCCAGACAGGCCGCGGTGGGTGAAAAGCAGACTTTCGCGGAACACCGTGCCGTCTTCAGCGGTAATCACCGACGGGACGGAGACGCCGGACAATACCTGAAACTGCTCCAGCATCGGCTTATGCAGGGTAAACGGCACCAGCCCGGCGCGAGTCGGCAGCACCTTCAGGCCGAACTGTTCGGCAATTTTATAGCCGAACGGCGAAGCGCCCAGCCCCGGCATCGACAGGCCGCCGCTGGCAATCACCAGTTTATCGGCAGCCACGGTATCGCCGTTGAGCTGTAGGGTGTAGCCCTGCTCGTCACGAGAGACGTTGAGGATTTCGCTGCGCAGACGCATCGTGACATTGCCCTTCTCGCATTCCGCCACCAGCATCGCGACAATTTGCTCGGCAGAATCATCGCAGAAGAGTTGACCGAGGGTCTTTTCATGCCAGGCAATGCCGTGCTTGCCGACCATGTCGATAAAGTCCCACTGGGTATAACGCGCGAGGGCAGATTTACAAAAATGCGGGTTTTGGCTGAGATAGGCCGCGGGTTCGACATAAAGGTTAGTAAAATTACAACGGCCGCCGCCGGACATCAGGATTTTACGCCCCGGTTTTTTACCGTTATCCAACAGCAACACGCGGCGGCCTGCCTGCCCGGCCATGGCTGCACAAAACATTCCTGCCGCTCCGGCACCCACTACAATGGCATCAAACCTTTCCACGCACTATCCTCAACATAGGTATTGTCGGGAAGTGTAAATTTTTCATGGATGTCATACCAGTGAAATCTCGACAAAGCCGACTTATCTGATTGATACAAGGGAAATATTTATTTTCAACCATTTAACGAATACGGATAAATATCAAAAAAAGTCGAGATTTCACTTTGCCCGCGCCGCCAATGTCCCTGATAATGCCGCGCGTTCATGTCCTCAAAATGGCGTAACGTCCTATGTTACATTTGTTTGCTGGCCTGGATTTACATACCGGGCTGTTGTTAGTTCTGGCGCTGGTGTTTGTTCTGTTCTACGAAGCGATTAACGGCTTCCACGATACGGCAAACGCTGTTGCCACCGTAATTTATACCCGTGCCATGCGCTCACAGCTTGCTGTTGCGATGGCCGCAATCTTTAACTTCCTCGGCGTTCTGTTGGGCGGTCTGAGCGTAGCCTATGCGATTGTGCATATGCTGCCGACGGATCTTCTGCTCAATATGGGCTCCGCGCACGGCCTCGCCATGGTCTTTTCCATGCTGCTGGCGGCCATCATCTGGAACCTCGGCACCTGGTATTTCGGTCTGCCTGCTTCCAGCTCCCACACGCTGATCGGCGCGATCATCGGTATTGGTTTAACCAATGCGCTGATGACCGGCACTTCAGTGGTTGAGGCGCTCAACATCCCGAAAGTGATTAACATTTTCGGTTCGTTGATTATCTCGCCTATCGTGGGTCTGGTTGTTGCGGGTGGTCTGATTTTCCTGCTGCGCCGTTACTGGAGCGGTACTAAAAAACGCGCCCGTATCCACCTGACCCCTGCTGAACGTGAAAAGAAAGACGGTAAGAAAAAACCGCCGTTCTGGACGCGTATCGCTCTGATTCTCTCCGCCATTGGCGTGGCATTCTCCCACGGCGCCAACGACGGTCAGAAAGGCATTGGTCTGGTCATGCTGGTCCTGATTGGCGTTGCTCCGGCAGGTTTCGTAGTCAATATGAACGCTTCCGGCTACGAAATCACCCGTACCCGCGATGCGGTCAACAACGTTGAAACCTTCTTCCAGCAGCGCCCAGATTTGCTGCTGAAAGTGGCAAGCAACGCTGAAAAGCTGACCCCGGAAGCCGAGGCTGCCGTTGAGTTTCACTGCCATCCGGCGAACACCATCAACGCGCTTGATCGCGCTAAAGCGATGCTGACCAACGTTGAGAGCTATGACAGCCTCTCCGTAGAACAGCGTGGCCAGCTGCGTCGTATCATGCTGTGCATCTCTGACACCACCGATAAAGTGGCGAAGATGCCGGAAGTCAGCGGCGATGACCAACGTCTGTTGAAGAAACTGAAAACCGACATGCTGAGCACCATCGAGTACGCGCCAGTCTGGATTATCATGGCCGTCGCGCTGGCTCTGGGTATCGGTACAATGATCGGCTGGCGTCGCGTGGCGACCACCATCGGTGAGAAAATCGGTAAGAAGGGCATGACCTACGCCCAGGGGATGGCAGCGCAGATGACCTCTGCGGTCTCCATCGGCCTGGCAAGCTATACAGGGATGCCGGTATCCACCACCCACGTCCTGTCGTCTTCCGTTGCGGGGACCATGGTCGTTGACGGTGGCGGTCTGCAACGAAAAACCGTGACCAATATCCTGATGGCCTGGGTCTTCACGCTGCCAGCGTCGATCCTGTTGTCCGGCGTGCTGTACTGGCTGTCTCTGAAGCTTATCTAAGCGCGTTTGGCACAAACAGAAAACGGGTCAGGAAACTGGCCCGTTTTTTTTACTCAGTGCCAAATCATCAGGGCGATTAAGCTAATCACCACCAGGCCACACAGGGAACTGGTCAAAATAAACTGACGACGAACCCGGTCACAGCGGCGAATAAACTCATCATCATGATGATCGCGATACCGCTGCCCGTAGATATACCAGACCAGGCGTATTTGTTTGCCCGGCTGACCGTGCGAGGTAAAGAAACCACCGCCGTCCACATACTGATAAAGCAAGGGATCGCAACCACGTAGTACAACCAATAATGCACGCAACGATGAGAAGTAGCGTGCCATATTTACCACACAAACGACACACAGGGCCCAAAACAGCGCAATCGTGCTGATCATAACTCCTCCCCGGCGACCAGTCCTCGGAGACCCCAGGACATCTCGCTCCCCAATAACCCACCAACACCTCAGTAAAAGAGTGCGATTCAGATCACGTTTATTTATCCGAACGGCTCATTAAATAGTGTAGGAGATCAGTTAAATTTTTTACCACAAGGTTAATCGTTATCAATACGTAAGATGGAAAAATTTGTTTAACTAATTGGCGAACCGGATGCATTGACGGCGCCCCAAGGCCGCTATAAGGTAGAAATATCTTCTACAATTAGGTCTTTAAGGGCAAACCCCGCGCAAGTCGCACGCAGGACGCGGGCAAGGGACAGCGCATGGGCTGTCTGGTCCAACAGTCATCGACAACTTTATGGAAGGAGTAACACCATGGCTTACAAACACATTTTGATCGCGGTCGACCTTTCCCCAGAGAGCAAAGTTCTGGTGGAAAAAGCGGTATCAATGGCTCGCCCCTACAATGCAAAAGTTTCGCTGATTCACGTCGACGTAAACTATTCCGATCTCTACACCGGGCTTATCGACGTTAATCTTGGCGATATGCAGAAGCGCATTTCCGAAGAAACCCATCACGCACTGACTGAACTGTCCACGAACGCGGGCTACCCGATCACCGAAACCCTGAGCGGTAGCGGCGACCTGGGTCAGGTGCTGGTTGATGCGATTAAGAAATACGATATGGACCTGGTGGTTTGTGGTCATCATCAGGACTTCTGGAGCAAGCTGATGTCATCTGCACGCCAGCTTATCAACACAGTCCACGTCGATATGCTGATTGTTCCGCTGCGCGACGACGAAGAAGAATAACTCTCGCGTTGAGCATCGTGAAACGCCTGCGCAAGCAGGCGTTTTTATTTCTATTAACCCGAAATTACTCCGCCGTTCCGGCATAAATATCAAAGCGATGTCCTTTGGTCACCACCGCGTTCGGCGTTGCCACGTCCGCCAGCGGCGGTGCGTAGTCCGGGCGCTTCACCACCACGCGTTTGGTAGCCAACCGGCGCGCGGGTTCAAGCAGGCCATCCGCGTCGAGATCCGGCCCCACCAGCGACTGAAACACGCGCATCTCTTTTTTCACCAGCGCGCTTTTCTGCTTATGCGGGAACATCGGGTCGAGATACACCACCTGCGGGCGCGGCGTAATATCGGTTAACGCGGTCAGACTCGAGGCGTGAATCAGCTGTAAACGTTCCTGCAACCACGGGCCAATTTCCGCATCGGCATAGCCACGCGCCAGGCCGTCGTCGAGCAGCGCGGCAACCACCGGATTACGCTCCAGCATCCGCACTCGGCAGCCGACGGAGGCCAGTACAAACGCATCGCGCCCCAGCCCGGCGGTGGCATCAACCACGTCCGGCAGGTAATCGCCTTTGATGCCGACGGCTTTCGCCACCGCTTCGCCGCGACCGCCGCCAAACTTGCGCCGGTGCGCCATCGCCCCGCCGACAAAATCGACAAAGATGCCGCCAAGCTTCGGCTCGTCGCGTTTGCGCAGCTCCAGGTGCTCCGGCGTCATCACCAGCGCCATCAGGTTGTCATCATCGTGCTCAAGCCCCCAGCGGGCGGCCAGAACAGATAAGGCGCCGTCTCCGGCGCCCGTTTCATCCAATAAACAAATTTTCACGCGAACAATCAGCCCTTGATGCCGTAATGCGCCAGCATGGCATCGAGCTGCGGTTCACGGCCACGGAAGCGTTTGAACAGCGCCATTGGCTCTTCGGAACCGCCACGGGTCAGGATGTTATCGAGGAACGACTGACCGGTTTCACGGTTGAAGATGCCTTCTTCTTCAAAGCGAGAGAACGCATCCGCCGCCAGCACATCGGCCCACAGATAGCTGTAGTAACCCGCTGCATAACCGCCGGCAAAGATGTGGCTGAAGGCGTGCGGGAAGCGGCCCCAGGTTGGGCCCGGCACCACGGCGACCTGTTTCTTAATTTCCGCCAGCGTCTCGAGGACTTTCGCCCCCTGCTCCGGGTTGTACTGCGCGTGCAGGCGGAAGTCGAACAGGCCGAACTCCAGCTGGCGCAGGATAAACAGCGCGGCCTGATAGTTTTTCGCCGCCAGCATTTTATCCAGCAGTTCCTTCGGCAGCGGTTCGCCGGTTTCATAGTGGCCGGAGATAAACGCCAGCGCTTCCGGCTCCCAGCACCAGTTTTCCATAAACTGGCTCGGCAGCTCGACCGCATCCCATGGCACCCCGCTGATGCCGGAAACACCGGCCGTTTCGATGCGGGTCAGCATGTGATGCAGGCCATGACCAAATTCGTGGAACAGGGTGATCACTTCGTCGTGGGTGAACAGCGCCGGTTTGCCGTTCACCGGACGGTTAAAGTTACAGGTCAGATAGGCGACCGGTTTTTGCAGCGTGCCATCGGTTTTGCGCATCTGGCCGACGCAGTCATCCATCCACGCCCCGCCGCGTTTGTGTTCACGGGCGTACAGGTCAAGGTAGAAGCTGCCGCGCAGTTCGTTGCTTTCATCGTACAGCTCGAAGAAACGCACTTCCGGGTTCCAGACGTCAACATCGGTACGCTCTTTGGCGGTAATGCCGTAAATACGTTTCACCACTTCAAACAGGCCGTTAACGGCTTTGTTTTCCGGGAAGTACGGACGAAGCTGCTCATCGCTGATGCTGTACAGGTGCTGTTTCTGTTTCTCGCTGTAGTAGGCGATATCCCACGGCTGCAGCTCCTCTACGCCAAATTCAGCTTTGGCGAAGGCGCGCAGCTGGGCCAGCTCTTTTTCACCCTGCGGACGGGCGCGTTTCGCCAGATCGGTCAGGAAGTCGAGCACCTGCTGTGGGTTTTCCGCCATTTTGGTGGCGAGTGATTTAAAGGCGTAGCTTTCGAAGCCCAGCAGCTGTGCCAGCTCGTGACGCAGCGCAAGAATCTCTTCCATCACCGGGGTGTTGTCCCACTTACCCGCGTTTGGCCCCTGGTCTGAGGCGCGAGTGGAGTAGGCGCGATACAGCTCTTCACGCAGAGCCTGGTTGTCGCAGTAGGTCATGACCGGCAGGTAGCTCGGGATATCCAGGGTCAGCAGGTACCCTTCCTGCTCTTTAGCTTCGGCCTGGGCCTTCGCTGCCGCCAACGCGCTTTCCGGCATCCCGGCCAGCTCGCTTTCGTCCGTCACCAGCTTGCTCCAGCCCATGGTGGCGTCGAGCACGTTGTTGCTGTACTGGTTGCCCAGCTCGGACAGACGAGTGGCGATTTCGCCGTAGCGCTGCTGTTTCTCTTTCGGCAGGCCGATACCGGACAGCTCGAAATCACGCAGCGCGTTATCGACCGCTTTTTTCTGCGCCACGCTCAGGGTGGCGTAGTTGTCGCCGTCGCGCAGGTCGCGGTAAGCCTTGTACAGCCCCTCATGCTGGCCAACCCAGGTGCTGTATTCCGACAGCAGCGGCAGCGTCTGCTCGTAGGCCTCACGTAGTTCCGGGCTGTTTTTGACCGAGTTTAAGTGGCTAATTGGCGAGAAAATACGCCCCAGAACATCGTCCACTTCCGCCAGCGGCTGGCAGAGGTTTTCCCAGCTATATGGCGCGCCCTGTGCGACTACACGCTCCACATTCTCGCGACAGTCGTTCAGTGCTTTAGTGACAGCAGGGACAACATGTTCGGGCTGAATCCGGGAAAACGGCGGTAGTTCGAAAGGGGTCAGTAATGGATTGGTCATATGCGCTGTCCTGGTCTAAGAAAGAAATGAAGCGCTCAACGGCGCTTTAGCGATAGATCTAGAATGGGGGATAGTTGGGGGAATTTCAATGATAGCGCCGGAGGTTATCCTCTTAACGGGTGATAGCGGTAATCTCGGCGGATCTGCGGTAAACTATCGGTTATCTTGTTTAATTCCCGGAATATCCGCATCCATGCTCAGTTATCGCCACAGCTTTCACGCAGGCAACCACGCCGACGTCCTCAAACACACCGTTCAGAGTCTGATCATTGAATCACTGAAAGAGAAAGAGAAGCCGTTTCTCTATCTGGACACCCACGCTGGCGCAGGCCGCTATCAGCTGAGCGGCGAGCATGCCGAAAAGACCGGGGAATACCTGGAAGGCATCGCCCGCATCTGGCAACAGGACGATCTGCCTGAAGAGCTGGTGCCGTATATTTCGGTGGTTGAGCACTTCAACCGCAGCGGCCAACTGCGTTACTACCCTGGTTCTCCGCTGATTGCCCGCCAGCTGCTGCGTGAGCAGGACAGCCTGCAAATGACCGAGCTGCACCCGAGCGACTTCCCGCTGCTGCGTTCTGAATTCCAGAAAGATAACCGCGCCCGCGTAGAACGCGCCGACGGCTACCAGCAGCTCAAGGCGAAGCTGCCGCCAGCCTCCCGCCGCGGCTTGATTCTGATCGACCCGCCGTACGAAATTAAAACCGACTATCAGGCAGTAGTGAGCGGCATCAGCGAAGGCTACAAGCGATTTGCTACCGGCACCTATGCGTTGTGGTACCCGGTGGTGCTGCGTCAGCAAATTAAACGCATGATCCACGACCTCGAAGCGACCGGCATTCGCAAAATTCTGCAAATTGAGCTGGCGGTTCGTCCGGACAGCGACCAGCGCGGCATGACCGCCTCCGGTATGATCGTCATCAACCCGCCGTGGAAGCTGGAAGCACAAATGAACAACGTGCTGCCGTGGCTGCACAGCAAGCTGGTTCCAACAGGCATCGGTCATACGCTGGTGAACTGGATCGTGCCGGAGTAATCGCAGGCATCGGTGGAACCTATCAGTTTCAGGTATACAATCGCGAGTATTTTGGCGGGGAGCATGAGGCTCACCCGCTCAACATTGAACGTTTGAGGAGCGGCCATGACCAAACATTACGACTACATCGCCATTGGCGGCGGCAGCGGCGGTATCGCCTCAATCAACCGTGCGGCCATGTACGGCCAGAAGTGCGCGCTGATTGAAGCCAAAGATCTGGGCGGTACCTGCGTTAACGTCGGCTGCGTGCCGAAAAAAGTGATGTGGCATGCCGCGCAGATTCGCGAAGCGATTCATATGTATGGCCCGGACTACGGTTTCGACACCACCATCAATAACTTTGATTGGGACAAACTGGTTGCCAGCCGCACCGCATACATTGACCGTATCCATACCTCTTACGACAACGTGCTGGGTAAGAATAAAGTTGATGTGATCAAAGGCTTTGCGCGCTTCGTCGATGCCAAAACCATCGAAGTGAACGGCGAGACGATCACTGCCGATCATATCCTGATCGCCACCGGCGGCCGCCCAAGCCATCCGAACATTCCGGGCGTGGAATACGGTATCGACTCCGACGGTTTCTTCGAACTTCCGGCGCTGCCGAAGCGCGTGGCCGTGGTAGGCGCAGGCTATATCGCCGTTGAGCTGGCGGGCGTCATTAACGGCCTGGGCGCGGAAACTCACCTGTTCGTGCGTAAACACGCGCCGCTGCGCAGTTTCGACCCGTTAATCGTCGAGACGCTGGTTGAGGTGATGAACGCCGAAGGCCCGCAGTTGCACACCAACGCCATTCCAAAAGCGGTGGTCAAGAATGCCGACGGCAGCCTGACGCTGGAGCTGGAAGACGGCCGCAGCCAGACCGTCGATTGCCTGATTTGGGCGATTGGCCGCGAACCGGCAACCGATAACTTCAACCTCGCGGTAACCGGCGTGGAAACCAACGATAAAGGCTATATCGTCGTTGATAAATTCCAGAATACCAACGTGCCGGGCATTTATGCCGTAGGTGATAACACCGGCGCCGTTGAGCTGACGCCGGTCGCGGTCGCCGCTGGCCGTCGTCTGTCTGAGCGTCTGTTTAACAACAAGCCAGACGAGCATCTGGACTACAGCAATATCCCGACCGTGGTCTTCAGCCATCCGCCGATCGGCACCGTTGGCTTAACCGAGCCGCAGGCGCGTGAGCAGTACGGCGATGATGCCGTGAAGGTCTATAAATCCTCCTTCACCGCCATGTACACCGCCGTCACCTCTCACCGTCAGCCATGCCGTATGAAGCTGGTCTGCGTTGGCCCGGAAGAGAAAATTGTCGGTATTCACGGCATCGGCTTCGGCATGGATGAAATTCTGCAAGGCTTCGCCGTGGCGCTGAAAATGGGCGCGACCAAGAAAGACTTCGATAATACCGTGGCGATTCACCCTACTGCCGCGGAAGAGTTTGTCACCATGCGCTAAGACGCGGGAGCCGAACGACAAAAGCCAGACGAAAGTCTGGCTTTTTTTATGACGCGTCATCGGGAAGCGCCGATAATCAGAATCGCCAGCTTACCCCGGTCAGCAGCGTAAAGCTGTCATCCCTGTCGACCATCGGGCTGTTTTTAATTTCATCCGGCAGTACGCTATAACTGGCGTTGGCCAACAGCATCAGGTTGCGGGTCAGCGGGTATTTCAACGTCAGCCCCACGTACGGCATCCAGCTATCCCCGGGCGATCGCGCCGCCAAACCGCTACGGCGGGACTCAGCCCCCGACACGCCATAGTAGTAACGGTTAAAGCTGTCATCATAGTAATAGACGCCCACGGCAGGCGTAATAGACAGAGCCCCTAACGGCAACACGCGGAACCAGGACAGTTCACCCACCCAACCGTTGCTGTTATCCAGCACATCCGCAGCAGCGGATAGCTTCAGGCTCCCCCACTTCTCATGGTGATACCATGCCGCACCGGCCATCGCAGTACTGTTACGCTTGTCCAACTGCTTCATGGCGCGATCGTCGTTATCCGACGGGTCAAACGTCAGCGGCAGCCATGATGCCGTCAGGCTAACTTCGTCACGTTTGTTTTTAAACAAGGCGTAGCCCAATGTGGTCTGGCGAATATAAAAAGAATTGCCTTCGTAATTTATAATGGGTACCGCATGGGTATTTTCATTATATCCGCGATAGACCGACTCATTATATATTACACCCGCACCGACAGATAAATTACCCGCCGTGGCATTTGCGATAAATGAGAGTGACAGAAGCAACATCGCCGTACGCTTAATTGACATTCCTGAGGTTCCAACCTAATATCATATCCTGATAGCAAATATGATAATGGTCGTATTTATATCGCTGCAATCTCAATATTTATATAGCACTATATCAACTTATATATACAGAGCCAGGTGATGAAAAAACTCCAGATTAAACCACAGGAATTAAAAATAATTTCGGTGATTGCAGCCAGCGAAAACGTCAGCCATGCCGCCACTATACTCGGGATGGCGCAGGCCAACGTAAGCAAGTATCTTGCTGATGTTGAATCAAAAATTGGTTTAAAGATCTTTGAGCGCACTTCCCGAAAGCTGTCGTTAACGCGTTTTGGCGAGTCGTTACTGCCCTACGTCAACGACCTGTTGGAGAAGGAAAATCAGCTGAATAATTTCATCTCTGATTATAAGCATGAGAAAAATGGCCGCGTCACCATTTACTCGCCAACGATGATTAACGCCTATTTAGCGAAAAATGTGGTCAACACAATTAAAGATATTGGCAACATTACGCTTAGCCTAAAAACCTTTAACCTTGAACGTAAATCCTTCTACGAAGGTTCCGATTTTCCAGAAGATTGCGATATATTACTTTCGTGCGTGGGTCCAAAAAATGAATCACTGGTTGCCAACTTTATTACGAAATATGCGGTCAGCGCCTATGCCAGCACACAATACCTCAAGGAACATCCGCTTAACTCTCCAGAAGAACTTGAACAACACTCCTGCATCCTGCTGGATTCGATGATGATTGATGATGCCAATATCTGGCGGTTTAGCCTTGCGGGCAGCCCGGAAGTGCGGGATTTTCGTGTCAAAGGCCACTACGTTTGCGATAACAGCCAGTCAGCGTTGGAGCTGGCGCGGCATGGTTTAGGCATTGTCTTTGCGCCTAAAAATAGCGTACAGGCCGACATTCAGGCCGGTGTGTTAGCCCCTTGCTTTGCCGAACAATACGAGTGGTGGCTGGATCTGGTCGCTATCTACCGCAAGCGTGAATATCAGCCATGGCGGGTTCAGTTTATCCTCAATGAGGTACTGGAAGAGATTCGCCGTCAGGTGGCATAGCCCGACAAGCGACACAGGCAGACTATCCGCGGAAGAGCGTTTATCGATTTTTATTCTTCATCCTTTGATCTCTACCGCGAATCACCGACTTTCCTCAGATCTGTTCAACTTACTTTCTTCATATTAAAAATGGGATACTCCGGGGAAATAACTCTTATTAATTACATTAATAACCAATAATAAGTATAGACCAAGTACTTTATTATTGACGTTTTACAATCACACCATCGCACCCGAAATATGTTATTTTACTAACGCACATAATTAAATAATACAATTGCCATATTACCCATCCTATATAGACATAAACATGCGCACGACATAACCATTCGCGCCGCTATAGATTACATTCAGGATAGGGCGCTTCGCGCGCTGCGGATACCAAAGATGACGAATATCGCTACCTCTCTGGAAGAAAAATCACTGCTGATTTTCAACCACCTCAATAAAATGGATAAATTCTGGAATACCTATTCCATGGAGCTTATCACCCAAATCACTGCCTCCGAGCGCATGTATCATCACCAAATTCAACCCAGCGAAAAAGGTCGCTTAAGCATCAGCGTATTTAGCGGTGTTAATATTAATATCATCCGCTCAAGCATGTTTGGTGAAATCCAGATCCAGTTTGAGGTCGAATCCGGGACGTTGGGGCGTATTGAGCTCCCGCCAGCCTGTATCGACGTGCATGGCAATCTTGATCGCTGCATTCCCGTTCAGGATAAAACCGGGGTCTTTACGCACTATCTCGAACGCCTGCAGGTGGTCTACGACACCCTTTTAGCGCTGTCAGCAGAAAAGGCGTAAACCATGATCGTCAGGCCAGAGCAAAGCTGGCTGCGTAAATTATTCTCGTGGCGCGGCTCCATCATGCGAAAAATCTCGCCTCAGCTTTGCTTCTTTATCATGCTCAACATCGCCTATCTGTTTGTGCTGCCGCTATTGCACCTGCACGGCATTATGGCAAAGGAAAGCTCGTTCTACTTTATTGGTATCTCTATTTCGATATCGGTGTTTCTTGGCTTTCGCAACAACACGGCGTGGCTTCGCTACTGGGAAGCTCGCAAGCTGTGGGGAGATTTGCTGATTGTCAGCCGCTCGTTAATGCGTGAAGTTATTAACACCACCAATACCAGCGCAGAAGAGAAAAAAGTGGTGCTGGATTTGATCGTCACCTACTGCACCACGCTGAAAGCCAAGCTGCGCCACGGACCGGTGCCGATTTCCCGGGCGCTGGACTACCAGCACCTTACTACGCCCTGCAACGCGCTGCTGCAAAACGTGGGGCAGTGGCTGTATCAGCATCGACCAAATGATTTTGTGTACCGCAATTTCAACCACTATCTGAATCAGATGAGTACCATTCAGGGCGGCTGCGAGCGCATCAGCAACACGCCAATCCCTTATGCCTATTCGCTGCTGCTGCATCGTACGGTAGGGATTTTTTGCGCCGTGTATCCGCTGCTGCTGATTCACGACTTTGGCGTTTTGACGCTGCTATTTTCCATTTTCACCACCTACGCGCTGCTGGCCCTCGACGCGATTGCCACTGAGCTGGAAGACCCTTTTGGTACGGAAGATAACGACTTGCCGCTCAATGCCATTTGCAACGCGATAGAGATAGATCTGCGGGAGATGGTCAAAGACAGCCTCATCCCGCCAAAACTGAAACCGGACGCGCACTATCGTCTGCTGTAATCGCATTGCGTGACGCGAGATGCGTGGAGGTTACGGGGTGTACCATCCGTCCCATCGCGCGTCGCGCACCCTTCTTAACGAATCACCTCATAGATAGATCGCTGTATCAGCAGCCATTTTTTACTTTCCGCATTACCCGAAGCCTGATTGCGCCGCTGCGCGTTATCCACCGCCTGCCGCTGGCGGGCCACGACCGCCGGGGTCGTGCAGAAGGTCTGAAGATAGGATTTCCGCACCGTATTAAGCGGCGCTCGCTGTGACATCTCGTGCGTAAGGGTATTGATAAACCGTCGGCAGGGCTTCGGCTCGTCCATCTGCAGGCGGTAGCGTAAGAGCAGATTGAGCACCGTTTGATGACCAGCGGACATCGCCAGATCGGTCCAGGCCAGTTGCCAGTTCATCCCGCCGCGTAAAAAGAGTTCGGCCACCTCAATATTATTGCTGTCGATCGCCGAACGCAGCGCATTACTGTCCCAAAGAATCCCGCGCCGAGCCAGAATTTCACGGGGCGAAGGCGTCGCACGCGCCTCCGCAGCGGTCGCCTGTTCTTCAATCGGCGAGACCGCTGACGGCACCACCTCGGGCGTCGCGGTGAGAAGCCAGATACCGCCCAGCGCCATCACCAGCACGGTTACGCCGACCGCACTCCACAGCACGGCTGCAATAATGCGTTCTCGCGTATCGGCACGCTGTCGCGTTTTCTGCGACAGCCGCTCGATGCTGTCGGGAATGGGCCGACCATCCAGACCGTAGGCACGCGCATAGTCATGCGCCCGCTCCCAGAACTGCTGGACCTCAGCGCCGTCTGCGGCCATCAGGCTGGCGGGATTAACGCGGGTGCGCCCCTGCTCATAGGCGCGCTGAACCGGCGCGGCAATCTGCTGCGCATATAAGTCCAGCAGCAGGCACTCCATTTCCCCCAACGTCCGATGGGCCAGTACCGAATTTCGCATCCGCCGGATGTCATCAAGAAACAGATGCAGCGTTAAGCGCTGCTCAACCAGAAACGTCAGCGCGGTCGCATAGTTGAAGAACGAAGTAAAATGGCGGGAGAATGTTTTCTTATCGACAAGCAACAGCGCCATCTCGCTGAAGGTCATGCCGTCAAGTATCTCGCCCGACGGGCTTCGCGAGTGCCAACAGGCGCACGCTTGCGGCCCGAACTGCGACTTCAGAAAATGATGCAAATGCGGTTCATCAGGCCAGGCCTCGCCGATCAGGCCGCGGATAGTCAGCTCAACGGCCCGAAGCTGGCGCAGCGCTGGCTCCTGAAGCTGTTCGCCGTCACTGGCATAGCCGGTGTTGAACATGAGCAGAGGCTGCTGCTGTTTGATTTGTTCCAGCGTTACGACAAAGCGCAGCGCCGCAATCAACTGGTTCTCCGTCGCCCCTTGCCCGTGTTCATACGAGGGGATCCCCTGCTGAAGGTGGCGCAGTTGCAGCATAAATTCACTTAGCTGGCTGTCGTTGATGCCGAGGCGTTGGGCGACGGCGCCCCAGCCGCCGAGATTCAGCCGGGCCTGATCCAACTGCTCCAGAAAGCAGCGGGGATCTTTACCCTCCGTCACGCGGAGCTTAAGCAGGGTGAGTATTTCAATGGAGGCCTGGCGAATAATGCTCAGGCAATGCTCAAAGTGCTGACCAACCTGACGCGACGACGTCGACATCTTCACGTTCCTTCACCAACAGCAAGGCCGTTTCGCCTTAGGGTTAATATGTTATTTTTCTGTTATTTTTGTCGTTACACCATAGACGAAATCAGGCAAATTAACAGTCCTGTGCCCCCACTCAGAATGTGAAATTATGATCGCGCTCACCACCGAACGTTTAGTCTGCACACAGCTTGTCGACCGCGACTGGCCCTTCTTTCTCGCCCTTCAGCAGCACCCGCAGGTGATGCGCTTTGTGGCGGACAAACGCAGTGAAAGCGAGATCCGCGCCGCCTTTGATTCCCGACTGCCTCACTGGTCGCCCGGTGACGCACACTGGCTCTGTTTGCTGGTTCGCGACAAGCAGAACGCGGCGCTCGGCATCACCGGCTATATTCATCGCGACCATGACTGTGCGGAAGTGGGATTTTTATTCGCCCCTGAGTCGCAGGGCAGAGGCTACGGCACTGAATCACTGCGTGCGGTGTGCGACTATGCCTTTAGCACCGGCGGTATTCGTCGGCTCACCGCGACGGTCACGGCGGGCAATATGGCCTCGCGCCGCACCCTGGAAAAACTCGGATTCCGTCTTGAAGGCGAGCTGCGCGAGAGCTATTTCCTCGCCGGGCAGTGGCACAACGACTGGCTGTTTGGCCTACTCAACCACGAATATGATAATTCACCGTCATTCGGCCAATAGGCGGATGAGCCCCGCTCTTTTACACTTCTCGCGTTACCGGGAGAGAGAGCATCATGAGCACAGGCATCACCATGCCGAGCCGGCAGGGTTTGGCATTTATTAAGCGTTTTCAGGGGCTTTCGCTGGAGAAATACCGCGATGCGGAGGGGCTTTGGGTGATTGGCTATGGGCATCTTATTCATGACCGGGAACGCTTTGATACGCTGTTAACCCACCCGCAGGCAGAGGCGCTGTTTGAACGGGACGTGGAATATTATCGGCAGGTGCTTCTTCAGTGCATCAACGTACCGCTGGAACAGCATCAGTTTGACGCGCTGCTGTCGCTGGCCTTTAGCCTCGGGCCTGAGGGCGTTCAGCTATCACCGATAACACAAGAGATTAACCGCCAGGATTTTAACGCCGCGCTGGCCGAGTGGCTTCGCGCAGGAGAGCAACAGAGCAGCCTGGCGCGCCAACGCCAGGCTGAAGCCGCGTTATTCCAGACCGCCTGGCTGTAAATCCTGGCGATGATTAAGCAGCATCGCCGCCTGGGTACGATTCTTCACATCCAGGCGGCGGTACAAAGACTCCAGGTGGGCTTTCACCGTTCCGGCGCTAATATTCAACGTCCGGCTAATCTCTTTATTGGTTTCTCCGTTCGCCAGCAGGGTTAATATTTCTCGCTGACGCTGGCTTAAGTTATCCAGCCCATGTCTCGTTTGCTCATACTCCATCCGCCAGTCGCCCGGCAGGCAAATTAACCCGCGCATCACGCTTTTGATGGTTTGTACAAATACCTCTACGCTGGCATCGCGCGGAATAATCGCCTGCACATTAAATGCCATCATATTGCTGAGCCAGGCCTGGTTATATTCATTGACGATGATGATACATTTAGACTCCGGAAACTGCTGAAACTTCTCCTGCAACAACCACTGGCAAAATCCGGGATCCATTCCCCCATCCAGAATGAGCAGCGCATCCGGATGCTGTAACAACTGCCGCCACAGGTCATCGGCCTGGTTGACGGCACAAACATCAATCCCTGGAATGTGTTCCTGTAAGCTAATTTTCATTCCATGAATAAATATTGACTGCCTGTCAAACATGACTACCTGCATAACGGTTTCCCCATTAAAAAATAAACTGTTCTTAATGACCGGAAGAGTAATCCTCGCGGCATGAAATAAGAACTCGCCGTTTGGCCAGGGGCATTTTACGTAGATAAGCGGCGATCTAAACATCATAATTATGAATAATTACAACCCTGAGAGCGCCATTACGCATTCACATAACTCATCACATCATGATTAAGGAAAAACTGAGAGGAAGGGCTAATGATAAATATTATTTGTCGAAATGTAGATTACCGAAGGAAAAATAGAAAGCGCAAAATGAAATAAGCCCGAATTCGGACTTATTTCAGCACAATATGAAAACTGCGTAGCGATTACAGGAACATCCCACCCGAAACTTCAATACGCTGCGCGGTCATCCAGCGCAGATTGTCGCTGAGCAGGGCGGCGATAGCGTCGCCGATATCGTCCGGCAGGCCGACACGGCCTAGCGCGGTTTGCGAGGCCACGTATTTATTCAGCTCTTCGTTGTCGCGCACGCGTCCGCCGCCAAAGTCGGTTTCAATGGCCCCTGGCGCGATACTGTTGACGGAGATTCCCCGCGCGCCGAGTTCTTTAGCCTGGTAGCGCGTGAGGACCTCCATCGCCCCTTTCATGGACGCGTAAGCCGCGTAGCCCGGCAGTGCAAAGCGCGCCAGCCCGGTCGAAACGTTAAGAATGCGCCCACCGTCAGCCATCAATGGCAGAAGCTGCTGGGTGAGGAAGAACGGCCCCTTAAAATGAATGTTCATCAGCTCATCGAACAACGCTTCCGATGTCTCGGCAAACGGGGCATAAAGACCAATACCGGCGTTGTTCACTAAATAATCAAATGTCTCCCGACCCCACACCTGCTTAAGCTGCGTTTTCACCTGCCCGGCAAATGCGGTAAAGCTCGCAGTTTCGCTGACGTTCAGCTGCAATGCCACCGCTTTCGCCCCTGTTTGTTCCACTTCGGCGACAACCTGCAGGGCAGCATCACGTTGGCTGTTGTAGGTAAAAATAATATCCGTTCCCTGTGCGGCGAGCTTCAGCACTGCATTTTTTCCCAATCCACGGCTGCCGCCGGTCACAATCGCAATACGCTGGTTCATAGGAAACCTCATTTCAGGTGGTGTGTACGTTGAGAACAAGCTTATTAGGTGATAAAAGAACAATAAATACTGCTAATTACGCTTCACTGTCTCACTTACGATAACAATAGGTCATTCTGATGGATAAAATTCACGCAATGCAGCTATTCATCCGCGTGGCCGAACTGGAGAGTTTTTCCCGTGCGGCCGACACGCTGGGCCTTCCTAAAGGTAGCGTATCGCGACAGATTCAGGCGCTGGAGAATCACCTTGGCTGCCGCCTGCTGCACCGCACTACCCGCCGCGTGCTGCTGACGCAGGACGGGATGGTCTACTTTGAGCGTGCTAAAGATCTCCTGAGCAATCTTGATGAGCTGGACGGCATGTTCCAGAACGATCCCAGCAGCATCAGTGGTCGATTGCGGGTGGATATGCCGGTCGCTGTCGCCCGGAACGTGGTCATTCCCCGCCTGCCCGACTTTTTGCAACACTATCCCGGTATCGAACTGGAACTCAGCAGCAGCGATCGCCTGGTGGATGTGATTCGCGAAGGGTTTGACTGCGTGGTACGCGTCGGTACGCTGAAGGATTCGGGACTGATTGCACGCCCGCTCGGTAAGCTCACCATTATCAACTGCGCCAGCCCGGCGTATCTCGCCCGCTTCGGCTATCCGGAATCACTGGAAGATCTCAGCAGCCATGCGCTGGTACACTATGCGGTGAACCTCGGCGTGCGTCCGCAAGGCTTTGAAGTGGCAAGGGATACCGGAACGCAATGGGTGAAAACAGGCGGAGTGCTGACGGTAAACAGTACCGAAACCTACCATGCGGCCTGTCTGGCAGGGCTGGGCATCATTCAGGTTCCGCGAGTTGGCATCCGCGATGCGCTCCGCGACGGCACCCTGGTGGAAATTCTGCCGCAGTATCGGGCGGAACCAATGCCGGTATCGCTGATTTATCCTCACCGCCGCAACCTGTCGCGCCGGGTGCATGTGTTGATGGAGTGGTTAACCGAGGTGCTGCGCGACTATGTCGATTGAATCTGGCACCGGGTCCGGTTGGGGCAAACAGCACCGACTCCGCAGAACCCTCTATACTTAAGTAAAAGCAATAAAAAGGAAATTTCCCCTGATGACGTCGGAAAACAACGACAAACGTCTACAGCAAAAGGCCAGCAAAGCGCTGGATACCGTCACCAGCACGGCGCAGAAGATTCAGCGCCGCCCGGTCATCGCCCACCTGATTCGTGCCGCCGAGCGCTTCAATGATCGAATGGGTAACCAGTTCGGTGCGGCGATTACCTACTTCTCATTTTTATCGATGATTCCGATCCTGATGGTGTCGTTTGCCGCCGCCGGTTTTATCCTCGCCTCACATCCCACGCTACTTCAGGATATTTTCAATAAAATCCTCAACAACGTCAGCGACCCGACGCTGGCCGCGACCTTAAAAAGCACCATTAATACCGCCGTCCAGCAGCGTACCACCGTCGGCCTGGTGGGTCTGGGGATTGCCCTCTACTCCGGCGTGAACTGGATGGGTAACCTGCGCGAAGCGATTCGCGCACAGTCGCGTGACGTCTGGGAACGCACGCCGCAGGACCAGGAGGCCATCTGGGTAAAATACCTGCGTGACTTCGTGTCTCTGATTGGCCTGTTGGTTGCGCTGATTGTCACGCTGTCCATCACCTCGGTGGCCGGTTCCGCCCAGCAGATGATTATCTCCGCGCTGTACCTCGACAGCATCGAGTGGCTGAAACCCGCCTGGCGACTGATTGGCCTGGCGATCTCTATCTTCGCCAACTACCTGCTGTTCTTCTGGATCTTCTGGCGTCTGCCTCGCCATCGTCCGCGTAAGAAGGCATTGATTCGCGGCACCTTTATTGCCGCCATCGGTTTTGAAGTGATTAAAATTATCATGACCTGGACGCTGCCAACGCTGGTGAAATCGCCTTCCGGCGCGGCGTTTGGTTCGGTGCTTGGCCTGATGGCGTTCTTCTACTTCTTCGCCCGCCTGACCCTGTTCTGCGCCGCATGGATCGCCACCGCAGAATACAAAGATGACCCGCGCATGCCGGGCAAAACCCACCGTTAAGCCTACCGCTGGGCTGAAAACTTCAGCCCAGCCCATCGTTTCAGCATATAAATCCAGCCCGTAACTTTTATTTAACCAAAAACCAGTTTTATCATCCAAGTTATAAAAAATGTGAAGCATTTCATGGATGCCAATTTCCTGGTATAAAAATTATCCACTTTTTCCCCTTCTTTGCCTCATTTTACAATCCTGTTACAGATTGAAATGTCGCTTTTGCTATGTCTAATATGGCCTTTCGTTCGCTATAAATATTAGAAAACACTATGACCAGCACAACACTCGACAACGAACAGGCAACCGCTCCGGTTAACTCGCGTAACAAAGTCGTCGTGGCTTCGCTTATCGGCACCGCCATTGAGTTTTTCGACTTCTATATTTACGCCACCGCGGCGGTGATCGTCTTCCCGCACATCTTCTTCCCGCAGGGCGATCCGACGGCGGCCACGCTGCAATCGCTGGCAACCTTCGCCATTGCCTTCGTCGCCCGCCCTATCGGTTCCGCGCTATTTGGTCACTTCGGCGACCGCGTTGGCCGTAAGGTGACGCTGGTTGCTTCACTGCTTACCATGGGGATCTCCACCGTGGTGATCGGCCTGCTGCCGAGTTACGAATCCATTGGCATTCTGGCGCCGATGCTGCTGGCGCTGGCGCGCTTTGGCCAGGGTCTGGGGCTGGGCGGCGAATGGGGCGGCGCGGCGCTGCTGGCGACCGAGAACGCCCCGCCGCGTAAGCGTGCGCTGTACGGCTCGTTCCCGCAGCTGGGCGCGCCGATTGGCTTCTTCTTTGCGAACGGCACTTTCCTGCTGCTCTCCTGGCTGCTGACCGACGAGCAGTTCATGACCTGGGGCTGGCGCGTGCCGTTTATCTTCTCGGCAGTGCTGGTGATCATTGGCTTGTACGTTCGCGTGTCGCTGCATGAAACGCCGGTATTCGCCAAAGTGGCCGCCGCGAAGAAACAGGTGAAAGTGCCGATGGGCACGCTGCTCAGCAAACACGTGCGCGTGACGGTCCTCGGTACCTTTATCATGCTGGCAACCTATACGCTGTTCTATATCATGACCGTCTACTCGATGACCTACAGTACCGCCGCCGTGCCACACGGTCTGGGTTTGCCGCGTAACGAAGTGCTGTGGATGCTGATGCTGGCGGTGATTGGCTTTGGCGTAATGGTGCCAATCGCGGGCCTGCTGGCGGACCGTTTTGGTCGCCGCCCTAGCATGATCGTCATTACCAGCCTGATTATTATTTTCGCGCTGTTCTTCTTCCAGCCGCTGCTGGGCTCCGGGAACCCGGCGCTGATTATGCTGTATCTGTTGGTGGGCCTGAGCCTGATGGGCCTGACCTTTGGCCCGATGGGAGCGCTGCTGCCGGAGCTGTTCCCGACGGAAGTCCGTTATACCGGAGCCTCCTTCTCCTACAACGTGTCGTCGATTCTGGGCGCATCGGTCGCGCCGTATATCGCGGCATGGCTGCAGTCGAACTATGGGCTGGCCGCCGTTGGCATCTATCTGGCCTGCATGGCCGCGCTAACGCTGATTGCGCTGCTGTTAACTCATGAGACGCGCCATCAGTCGCTGTAATTGATTTGCCGGATAGCGGTGCCACAGCGCCCTATCCGGCCTGCTCCTTCTTACTTCTTCATCTGGGTCAGAATAGTCCGGCACTGGTTTGCCTCGCCTTCGGAGGGGGAAATCAGCGCCAGCAGCGCGGCGGCCGGCGTGACCAGCGTCGCCAGCGCCGCAGCGACTGCGCCGCGGGCGATAAGCGGCCCCGCTTTCACCCCAGCCTGCGGATTCTTAAAGGTGCCGCGCACGTACAGCGGCGAGCGCAAGGTAATAATGCGTATGCCTTTACTTTCCGGGTCGATGGTTAAATCCAGCTGCTCAGAGGCAAAGCTCGCCGTTCCGCTAATGCTGATGAGCGCGTTTTCAGTATCGAAGGCGAAAATCTGCGGGCGCGCCACGCCGTTGACGATGTCGAGATTGGCCGCCGCACAGTTCACCCGCACTTCATCGTCGCCAAAAATCTGCCCGACAATGTAGTTACCGACGTTCAGCCCGACGATCTCCATCAAGTTGCGGCTGATTAAGCCGTCGTTCATCAGCAGCTTCAGGTTGCCGTTGCTGTTGCCGAGCAACGCCGCCACAGAGTTACCGGTTCCCCGAAGCTCGGCATCGCCGTTCATCTCACCGAGCGTTTTCTGCATCAGTTCAACGTCCGGCATCAGTTCTTTCAGCTTCAGGCGGCGAGCCTGAATATCCGCCCGCCCCTGCATCGGCTTTTTATCCCCTTCCAGATGAACGTTGGCGTTGATGCTGCCGCCCGCCAGGCCAAGCTTCAGCGGCTGCAGACGCAGGTCGGCGTTCTTCAGCACAATATGGGTGGAGAGATCGCTAATCGGCAGGCTGCTGCCGTGCTCAATACGTCGGCCCTTGAAGCGCACGTCGGCATCCATCACGTTCCATTTGTCGGTTTCAAAGCGGTCATACGGCAGCACTTTGTCGGCGGGCTGAATGCTTTTCTCGCCCTTTTTCTGCTCCGCACGCTTCGACTGTTCCGCGCCTTTGCCGGAATCAACGCCAATCAGCGGGCCTAAATCCGCCAGCCGCAGCTGGCGCGACTCCAGATCGCCCTCCAGCTTCGGACGCGGCTTACCGGTGGTGTAGCTGAGCGAGCCGTGAATATCACTGTCGCCAATCCGTCCGTTAAAGCCACGGTAATCAAAGACCGAAGACTTCTGCGTATCGATTTTCGCCACCAGCCGACCGTCGGTCTCAAACGGCGGCGTATCGGGCAACAGTACGCCGGTCAGGTCATACAGATCCGCCAGCGAATCGCCGGAAAATTTCAGTTGCAGGTCGACGCCGCCCATTTTCATCGGGTCATTCACTACCCCGGCAAACGCCACCCGGGTATTACCGGAGCGGAAATCGGCCTGCACCGGGAACGAGGCATCCGCGCCGCGCAGCGCCAGCATGCCGCCAATTTTCCCCGTGCCGCTCAGCGGTTCGCCGTTATAGCGCCCTTTCGCCTTCAGTCCAAAAACGTAATCTTCCACATTGGATTTTTCGTTTTTACCTTTAGTGCCCGTCACCTCACTAAACGGCAGCGGCTTGCCCAGCGGATCGACGAGGATCTCGATATCCGCCTTGCTAACCTTGTCATCAATCGCGATCCGCCCCTGGTCGAAAAGAATATTATCGAGGCGGAAAGACCAGCTGGAGGGCTGTGCGTTGGAATCCGGCTGTTTGTCCCCGGCGAGATTAAAGGTCCAGTTATTGTTTTTTTCTGACAGGCGAATCAGCCGCGCATCGGGTTTCACCAGTTTAACCCACGGCAGCCAGACGGTTTTGGTCAGCAGCGCCAGCGGCGCGAGGGTGGCTTCCACGCGGGGGAGATGGACCATCGTTTTATCGGGGATGTCTGGCGGATTGCCGAGCGTAATATCTTCCGCATGGACGTGCGGCCACGGTATCCAGCTTCGCCAGCCGGTTTCCTGTTTCTGGCGCTCCCACACCACGCCTAAATCACCGTGGATAGCGAACGGACGGTTAAGTTCTGTAGAGACTTTCTGGTTGATGGTCGGTTTGAGTCGGTTCCAGTCAAAGGTCGCTATCACCACGATGAGTACGACGATCAACAACAAGAAAGTCCCTGCTACTGTGGCGGTAATTTTGCCTGCTCTGGTCATATTCTGCTTCCTCGCTTCTTCCCTTGCCTGTCCTAAAGATAGACCAGACAGATGGAATTACCGGAAACAGCCTGATTCAAAGGGACAAAAACACTTCTTCAAGATGAGCAAAAGGTATTGGACGAGAAAGAAAATAGCCCTGCGCCGCATGTGCTGGCGACTGCTGCACTTCACGCCACTCTTCCAGCGTCTCCACGCCTTCCACGATCACCCCTTCACAGTAGCGGTTCATCAGCTCCAGAAGCAGGATGAACAGCTTGCGGCCTTCCGGGGTTTTGCGCAGCATGATGAACAGATCGCGCGCCACCTTGATGTAGTCATAGCGCACTTCGTTCAGCGCCGAGAAGTTGGCCATGCCGGTGCCAAAATCATCCAGCCACAGCGGGCCGAATTCACACAGCGAGGCCACCGAAGAGTCCTGCGGCAGCGGCATATGTTCTACCAGCTCGAAGCGCAGCCACGGCAGCGTTTCAATCATCGTTCTCAGTATCCGGTCCTGGCGCATTTCCAGCAGCGTCGGCGCATCGACGTTAACCGAAGCCAGCACCTTATTCTGTTCAAAAAATGATTTCTTTTTTGCCAGCATCGCCACCTGTTCTTTGATGACGTGGATCCGCTGACCGATAGAGACTGCGGCGAAGTAACGATCCGGGGCAATACGTTTTTGCGGTTGAGAGGGATGGGTCACTATCGTTAGCACTTCGATCGCCATCAAGCGGCCTTGCGTGGTGTAGATAGGCTGGTAGGTATAGACGCGCTCACACTCTTGCCAATAACGCAGCTGCTGTAGGCTTTCTGGCTCCGTATCAGGAACTCTCGCCCGCTGGCTCACCTGCTTTAACGTCATTTAAGCTTCCTGTGAATAGAGGGTCTGAGGGTCTGGTGTTTAGGTTATCGGCGTCGCCATTGAGAACTTTATGTCCATCGTGGGCATTTTATTTTTCCGTATTGCTGACAAATACGTCGTAACACGCGCTAGCTCAAAAAAAATAATGGAACGTTGTTTTAATATAGTTGACCATCGAATAGCCACAGCGCACACTACGAAAAATTTACCGAATCAGGTTGATGACTATGTCCAAAAAAATTGCCGTGATTGGCGAATGCATGATTGAACTGTCCGAGAAGGGCGCACAAGTTAACCGCGGCTTTGGCGGCGACACCTTAAATACGTCCGTCTATATCGCGCGTCAGGTCTCCCCTGCAGAACTCAGCGTCAACTACGTGACCGCGCTGGGTACCGACACATTCAGCCAGCAGATGATGGACGCCTGGCAGGCAGAGAACGTCAAAACTGACCTGATTCAACGCATGAGCGACCGCATGCCGGGCCTGTACTACATCGAAACCGATGATACCGGCGAGCGCACCTTCTACTACTGGCGTAACGAAGCTGCCGCTAAATTCTGGCTGGAGAGCGAGCAGTCTGCCGCCATCTGCGAACAGCTGGCGAGCTTTGACTATCTCTACCTGAGCGGCATCAGCCTGGCGATTTTAAGCCCGGCCAGCCGTGAAAAACTGCTGGCGCTGCTGAAGCAGTGTCGCGCGAACGGCGGTAAGGTCATCTTTGACAACAACTACCGTCCGCGCCTGTGGGCAAGCAAAGAAGAGACGCAGCAGGTTTACCAGCAGATGCTGCAATGCACCGATATCGCATTCCTCACGCTCGATGATGAAGACGCGCTGTGGGGCGAGAAGCCGGTTGAAGAAGTCATTGCCCGTACTCAGGCCGCTGGCGTGAACGAAGTGGTGGTGAAACGCGGCGCAGACTCCTGCCTGGTAGCCATCGCAGGTGAAGCGCTGGTAGACGTGCCGGCGGTTAAACTGCCGAAAGAGAAAGTGGTGGATACCACGGCGGCAGGTGACTCGTTCAGCGCAGGCTACCTGTCCGTGCGCCTGACCGGCGGCGATGCAACGGCGGCAGCAAAACGCGGCCACCTGACGGCGAGCACCGTGATTCAGCATCGTGGGGCGATTATTCCGCGCGACGCAATGCCTGCGTAAAGTTTCGGGTATGAAAAAACCTCTTCCGGTTGGGAGAGGTTTTTTTTCGTCTGGAGGATGGGAGAGGAAGTTTCCCCTCACCCCGGCCCTCTCCCCAAAGGGGCGAGGGAGAAAAGCAGAATGTGCGTGGGAGAAAATCGGACGTCAGCATTTGCACGATCGGTCCCCTCTCCCCGTTGGGGAGAGGGTTAGGGTGAGGGGGCATGCACCGGGCAAATTACTGCGCCGGTGGAATATCCGTCACATCCTGATGACTTTCATCCACTGCCGCCGCCGACTCCGTCTTCTCCGCCAGCATGATCTTGCCCCAGGTATCCTGGAGATCCTTCATATTGAACTCAGGCTCGCCGGTTGGCTGCTGTAAAATCAGCGCCATATCCTGCGAAAGCTGCTGACGCAGATCCTGATTCAGCATCTCCACCGTCAGCGAGTCGAGAAAACTCTGGCGCAGCTTCTGGTACTGCTCCGGCGCGATATCCACCACCTGATTTTGCAGCGAACGCATACGCTGGCTAATCAGCACGTCGGTATCCATGCGCGCGTAGGTCGCAAACAGCTTTTGCAGCTCCAGCTTTTTCTGCGCCACCAGCGCATCAAACTCATCCTGCGGCAGGCCATTATCACGAACGTTAGCCAACTCACGCGCCACCAGCCCCAGGTTGTTTTCCAGCTTTTCACCCGGTGAGTCCAGATTGATGCCGCACTGCGCGCGCAGGTACAACACGCGGCAGTCGAAGCCCAGCCCGATATCCTTGGTGTTGGTACGGCTCAGCTTCTGCTGAACATGCCAGAACAGCGCCTCACGGGAGAGATCGGCGCGCCAGTAGCGCAGGAGCGCTGCCGATTCACGGATTGGCGTCCACGGCGCGTCCCACATGATGGATAAACGATCCTGACGCACCGCGTTGGTCATAATGCTGACCGCTTCCGGACGCAGCGGCGACAGCGTCGGCAGCGCTGCTGGCGTTTCACGTTTGCCCTTCAGCTCGCCAAAGGCTTTGCTAATCTGTTCAATTGTTGCGCGACTGTCGACGTTGCCTACCACAATCAGCGTCATGGCGTCCGGGGTGTACCATTTCTGATAGAACTCGGCGACCTGCTTCGCATCCACCGGCATTTTCAGTGGTTCAGCCGGGTCGTGACCCAGCATCGTCGACCCCTTCAGGCGATAACGCCACCAACCTTCTTTGGTATCCTGCGGCCAGGTCGCGACCATATCCTGCACGCTCAGCGCGTAATTCACGCTTTCCTGGGTGATGTTTGGTTTGCCCAACGAGCTGGCCAGCCAGTTCAGCGCCTCTTTTTGCAGATCGCTGCGGTTGTTTGGCAGGCTCAGATTAAAGCGGGTGTAGTCATACGAGACGACCGCAGGAGGCTGCGGGCGTTTTGGGTCAATACCCTGCTGCCACATCGAGCGCGCCTGCATGGTTGGCAGACTGCCGCTTTGGGTCAGCGCAATACGAGGAATAAGGTGGCTAAAGCCGGTTTGCTGAGCGCTTTCATTCAGCGAACCAATATCAATAGAGAGCCGGATTTCTACACGGTCACTCGGGCGCTGCGGTGTGGCAAGCACCTGCCACTGGAAGCCATTAGACAACGTACCTTGTTGCCAGGCCGGGTCCGGCTGGAGCGCTTCTGCCTGCACATAGCTGGCCGCTGCCATCATCAGCAAACCACCGGCTAAAAGTCGAATTGTTGTGCCCTGCATGTGAACCCCTGATGAACGTTCCTGGTTACAAAGACAACCGCCATAGAGCGATTGCCTAAAATAATGAAGTAAATACGTCAGTTAGACCACACGATCGCAAAAACGTCACATGGCTCAGAAAAATAAAATGCACGACAGCCATAGGCTAGCACGGCCCATTCATGACGCCGCCTAATTATGCGCAGGAGCCCGCACTCCAGCAAGGGAGTACGGGCGTAAGTGGGAGGATTAAGAGGATAATTCGTGCGGTTTTTTCGCAGTCGGACGGTTATTGAGCACGTCGTCCATCTGCTGAGCGTCCAGCTGTTTCACACGTTTCGCGACCACGATAGTCGCCACGCCGTTACCAATCAGGTTGGTCAGCGCGCGCGCTTCGGACATAAAGCGGTCAATACCCAGAATTAAAGCCAGACCGGCTACCGGTAAATGACCCACCGCAGAGATAGTCGCCGCCAGCACGATAAAGCCGCTCCCGGTGACACCGGCCGCCCCTTTCGACGAAAGCAGCAACACCACCAGCAACGTCACCTGATGGAAAATATCCATATGGCTGTTGGTCGCCTGGGCGATAAAGACCGCCGCCATCGTCAGGTAAATCGAGGTGCCGTCGAGGTTAAATGAATAACCGGTAGGAATAACCAGCCCCACCACCGATTTACGGCAACCCAGTTTCTCCATTTTATCGAGCATACGCGGCAGCGCGGACTCCGATGAGGAGGTGCCCAGCACAATCAGCAGTTCTTCTTTGATATAGCGGATAAATTTGAAAATGCTGAAGCCGGTCGCGCGGGCGATAGAACCCAGCACCACCACCACAAACAGAATACAGGTGATATAGAAGCAGATGATGAGCTGGCCGAGCTGCACCAGCGTGCCTACGCCGTATTTACCAATGGTGAAGGCCATGGCACCGAAAGCGCCGATAGGCGCAAGGCGCATGATCATGTTGATGATGCCGAAGATGACCTGCGAGAAGCTTTCAATGACGTTGAAAATCAGCTGGCCCTTGTTACCCAGGCGGTGCAGCGCAAAGCCAAACATCACCGCAAACAGCAGCACCTGCAGGATGTTACCGCTCGCAAAGGCGCCAATGACGCTCGACGGAATAATATCCATCAGGAAGGGGATAATCCCTTGATCTTTCGCCTGTTCGGCATACATGGCGACCGCTTTGGCATCCAGCGTCGCCGGGTCAACGTTCATCCCGGCGCCGGGTTGAACCACGTTCACAATGATCAAGCCAATAATCAGGGCGAGAGTACTGACCACTTCAAAGTACAGCAACGCCACTGCGCCAGTGCGGCCAACCGCTTTCATGCTTTCCATGCCAGCGATCCCTGTTACTACGGTACAAAAGATAACCGGCGCGATAATCATTTTAATCAGTTTGACGAAGGCATCGCCGAGCGGTTTCATTTGCGCGCCCAATTCCGGGTAATAGTGACCGAGCAACACGCCGATCACTATCGCCGTTAACACCTGGAAATAGAGGCTTTTGAAGAAAGAGGTTTTCATAGGATGTCCTTAAGCTATAGCCACAGGAAAAGTAGGGTTTATTTTCACCTGTGAGCACAAAATAACATCCAAGAAACATAATCGAAATATTTGTACGTTGATTTGATATTTAATTGTTAAATCTTTGAGCTGACACGCACAATTGCTATATTCAGTGACTCGGTAGCAGCGATTTCTCCTGGCCGAGATAATCCTGCTCGAACACCTCCGGCGGTACCGCACGAGCGAACAGAAAGCCCTGCAACACATCCACACTCGCCGCACGCAGCCAGGCATATTGTTCTTCATTTTCAACGCCTTCAGCCACCATCTTCAGATTGAGGCTACGCCCCAGCTGGATGATGGCCGATACCATACTGGCGTCTTCCGGCAGCGTGTCGATAAAGATTTTATCAATCTTCAGGATGTCGACTGGTACCGACTTCATATGTTGCAACTGACGCAGCCCGGCGTAGCCCATGCCGAAGTCATCCAGCGCAATCCTTACCCCGGCGTTACGCAGCGGACGCAGGATCGCCACCGCGGCTTTCGGGTCGTCGATACGGCGGCTTTCGGTCACTTCCAGCACCAGCGTGCCGGGCGCGATGCGGTAGCGGTTAAGCAACGCCAGCATGTCGGAGACCATATCGTGGTGTAGCAGCTGCAACGCGGAGATATTTACCGACAGCGGCAGCATAATGCCGCGCGATTGCCACACCGCCAGCTGACGGCAGGCTTCTTCCAGCACCCAATGGCCGACGGTGACCATCAGGCCACAGGACTCAATGCTATCGATCAAATCGTTGGGTAACGCCCAACTACCGTCCGGCTGACGCTGGCGCAGCAGCACCTCGGCGCTACACACCTTGCCGGTGGCAGTATCCACCTGCGGCTGAAGCCAGATAGAAAACTGTTGCGTATCGAGAGCCGTCAGGATATCGCTCTCTTCAGTCAGCCGTTTCTGCGCCTTGATCATCTGTTCAGGGTCAAAGAACTCGATCTGGTTTTTGCCCTTACGGCGTGCGGTAAAGGCGGCGGAGAGTGAACGTCGGTAAAGCTGCTCCGCCGTCAGACCATCGTTAGACATGGCGATACCAATGCTGGCGCTCGGGCGGAGCTGAATCCCCTGCAACGGTAAACGCTCATTCATGATAGTAAGTACTTGCTGACTTAATGTAATGGCGTGCCACGGTTCTTTAACGCCATAAGCCAGAATAGCGAAGTCATAGCCGCTGACCTGCGCCAGCACCATACGCGGCGAGATCACCTGTTTAATCTTCTCGGCGAGCGTCAGCAGCAGCATTTCGCGCTGCGCCTCTTTCAGAACCCCTGCGGTGTCCTGCAGGGTTTCGCAGGCAATCGCCAGCAGCGCCACCGGCGTTTTGCGCGCCAGACTTTGCTCCAGTAGCCCCAGCAAGAACGCTTTGTTCGGCAGGTCAGAAATCGGGAATCGGGTCGATTGGCTGCTCAGTTCGTCGTACTGGCGTAACAGGGCCTGCTGGTTACGGTTATAGCTGCGGACCAACGTGCCAATTTCATCATCATGGTGCAGGCGCGGCAGCGTCAGCTGATGCCCGATGCGGTCCGCCCCCGGTAAGTCGTGAATCTCATAGGCGATACTGCGCAGCGGCCTGACGATGAGCCGGTTAATACACCAGGTCAGGGCAACGGTCAGAATCAACACCAGAAGAAAGTAAGCGGTCACTATCGTTGCCAGCGCGCTCATCACAAACTTATACATACGCCAGGAGTCGGCCTGGAGCACCAGATAGGCCAACGGCTGCGGATTTGCCGGCCGTTCAAGCGAATAGAGCGGCAGCGATATCTGCACCGGCAGTTCGAAAATACGGGTAATACTCACCGGAACGGGGCGTTCCGGGATAAAGCTCATGCGCAGCGCCTGAAACTGGTTTGGCAATACCACGTCCGCCCGGCTAACAATACCTGACGGCTGAATACGTCCAAGAATGGACTCTGCTTCCGGGATATCGGCCTTAAGGATGGCGGCGGAAAGGGGTTGGCGCACCGAGCGCGCGATACTCTCTAATTGCGTAGCCGTGTTATAGCGATCCTGCTGCACAAAATGGAACAGCAAAATAAAGCAAAAGATGAACAAAAACAACATGGTAACAACAGCAACCATAGCCATTTGTTTTATAGTAAGTGAACGGCTGACGCGCAAAAGAGCTCTCCACAGGTACGAACGTATTGCTCAGGCATTGAGAATAACGAGGCTGGCGGCAAAGTCAAAACGGACTCTGGCGCGATAATTATAACCCGGCGTCAAGCCGGGTTATATAAGACGAATACCTATATCAGGATAGATGAGGTTACCAGTCAGCGTAGGGCACCAGCGGCTGCGGCGGCATGTCGAGGTCACCCTGCCACCCGGCGGCGGAGTAACGCACGTACAACAGCGCATGGCTTGGGGTGTAATCTTTGGCCTGCTGAATATCCACACCCGCGCCGATAAACCAGTTGGACGTGACCCGACGTTCGACGAGGGCCCGCGCCGTGTAGCCGAAGCCCTGGCTACTGCCGCCGCCGTTGGTATCATCGCTCGCGTCCTGCTTCCATTGCGATGGAATCAGGTTCATCAGCGGATAACGTGGCTCGGTTTTCGTACGTGAATGCGACCAGGAGACAGATCCACCCAGTTCCCACGACCAGTTTTCCGTGCGTTGGCGCCAGTTCACCGGCACGGCGAAGGAAACGTACTCCTGCGGGCTGTAATAGCCGCCCTGACCTAACGTATAGCCGCTCAAATCCTTCTGGTAGTGCCAGATCATGTTGTTCAGCCCGACGGTTACCCGACGGTTGTTCTCGTTGACAACCTTGTAGTAGTAGCCGGTCATCCAGCGCACGCGCCAGTTGTCGGCGACGTTTTTGCCGGTCAACTGATCGCCGCTCAGCGAGGCCCATACGCCGTTGGCCTCACCTTTATCGTAACTCAGGCTCAGACCGCCGCCGTTAGCGCGCACGCCACCCCAGGTCGTACCGGGATGTGCGCCGCTGCTGTTGTCTTTCTGTCCGCCGAAGGCCAGCAGCGAGCTGGAAATCGGCCGACGGTGCGCGTTGAGCGTGTAGCCCAGCGGGCCGAGATCGTTGCTGTAGCTCAGGCTACCGACCACATCGACGACATTAAAGCCAATCGGCGTGGTACCGATATCGGCGTTCCAGGTATCATTTTTCCAGCCCACGGCCACGCTGGCACCGCTATCGCTCTGATTCGCAGAGCCATTACAACGGGCTAAATCACAGGTTCCCCACTGCTCTTTATGGTAGCCATTTTTGTCGGTGGAGAAACTCCCGACATCCATATTGACCAGATCGGATCGGAAGAACATCCGCCCATCGGCGAGCGGCGCATCCACCTGTAACATGGTGGTGTGCGCTTTCAGATCCGAATAACCGCCCGTGCCGCTGGAACCCCAGAAATCATGCTCCAGCGTGACGTTCAAATCCTGCTGACGATACAGGTCGGCCGCATCGCTGCGCACGCCGCGCTTGAGCCAGTCATCTTTTTCATCGTTGCGCGTCAGGCGGGTAAAGGTGTCATTATCCTGCGGGCGCGTCGGGGTAACCTGCGCCGCCACCATGGCATCTTTGTAGGTTTCCAGCGCCTGCTGTGGGTTGCCGTCCTGCGCCTGATAACGCGCCGCGTCGCGCAGCACCATCGCGCTTTCCATTGATGGCGGCTGCGCTTTTGCCTGCGGCACCAGCGCGGTCAACATTTTCTGGGCCGCCCCCGTGTCGCCCAGTTGCGCACTCACCAACGCAATACGGCGCTGGGTACCGAGCGAACGCTCACCTTCTGCCGGCAGTTCGGCCAGTTGCTGGCGCGCCGCCAATGCGTTGCCGTCAGCCGCGTAGACCTCCGCTAACCCCAGGTGGGCATCCTCATCATGAGGGTCTTTCGCCAGCACCGCGTTGTATTCAGTCAACGCTGCGGCGCTGTCACCCCTCTGCTGGGCCCAGTCGGCAAGGGTTGAATGAATGCGTGCAGACTCTGGCTGCTGTTTCAGCAACGCGATGGCCTGCGCCTCTTGTCCACCGTCGCGCAGACGGTTTGCCTGAGCAATCAGTTGGTCGCTGCGCAGACGTTGATCCAGCTCGCGAATGTTGTCCGTCCACTGCGACGACGGCAGCGCGGCCAGATGCGTCAGCGCCGCCTGATCCTGACCGTTGCCGGAGAGATACAGCCCGTAGGCGTAAACCTGATCGGCGTCGGTCGGTTTCTTATGCGCCAGGTTGAGCATCAGACGGTCGGCTTCGCCGCGTTGCCCCGCGCTCACCAGATCGCGGGAAAGGCGATAGGTGATCCACACATCGTCCGGCGACAGCGCCAGGCGCTGACGCTGAAGCGCCGCCGCCTGCGCCCACTCACCGCGGTTTTCCAGCGCTTCTGCCTGCTGTGAAAGCCGGTCGTTAGTCAGGCTGCGTTCGATATCATCAATACTGCGACGCTGGCTGGCCGAGAGACCATTAATAAACGCGGTCGCTTTTTCCGGCGACTCGGCGCGATAGATATTGGCCAGCCCGCGCACCGCGCCGCTGTTGCCACGGTCAAGGCGCAGCGCCTGTTGGTAATAGCGCTCAGCCGCAGCGGTATCTTTACGGGCTATCGCCACGTCGCCCAGCCCTTGTACCGCATAGCTGTCGGTGGCATCCAGCTTACGCGCCTGCTGGTAGAAGCTCTCCGCCTGCGCCAGATTATTGGCTTTCAGCGCCGCGTCGCCTTTGCGGATCAACGGCCAGTACAGTTCCCAGGTTTGCGGTTTGTTCGCTTCCGCTTCGGCCTCTTTGGCCTTCGCAAGGAACACCGGATCCGCCAGCTGTTTTTGCTGCTCGGCCAGCAACGCACGGGCGCTGTCCGCCGATTCACCGCTGGTGAAAATTAACAGGTAACGCTGTAGCGCCTGCACGCTGGACGGGCTGGCAGGCTGGTTTTTAATGGCCTTAAACCAGAGATCGGCTGCCGGTCCGCGACCGCCCGCCGATTTCGCCATCTGTTCGAGTACCGCAAATGCCGCATCGCGCTGGTTGTCGGCCAGGAGCGTATTCGCCAGCGTCATTTGCAGGCCAACGTTGCCGGGGTTTTTCTGGTTCAACGACTGCAGTTGTTTGAGCGCTTCGTTGTGCCGGGCGGGCAGTTTCGCCACCGCTGTCCAGTACTCCACGGCGTAATCGCCGTCCGGCGGCGGGCCGTTAAACGCTTTTTCATATTCCGCCAGCGCTTCCGGCACATGGCCGGTGGTGGCGAGTAAACGCGCCTGCTGTAGCGACTGACGCCCGGCATCGGTGTTCAAACCAATTTCCGCGCGCGAGGCGTTGTACTCCGTGGAATTGGGCGCGACCTGCGCCAGTTTTTTCAACTGCGCCTGCGCACCCGCGGTATCCCCCTGACGCAGCATGTAGCGCAGGCGAGCCGCCAGCACCTTCGGATTGTTGGGATTAATCAGCTCCAACCGATACAGCGACTGCTGCACCAGATCCTCACGTTTGCTGGCTTCGCCAAGACGCACCTGGTTGAGCAACTGCTCTTCCGCCGAGGTGTCCGCGAAGACCGGCTGTACCAACGACAGCCCCAGAGAGAGGGTGAGTAAACTTAGTGTGAACTTGCGCATTCCTGGCCCCAGTCAGGTAGTAATTCGCCGCGGGCGCTGAAGCGAAAACGGTGTTGATCCCAGCCCTGACCAAAGAGGGTCAGAACATAACTATAATAAGCATCCGCGCCGGGAAAATGGTCGGTAACACGCTGGCGCTGAACGGCCTGAGCATCACGATCCTGTAAGAACGGCAGCAGTGAAGCCGAAAAACCAACCGGGCCATCACCGGTCACTTTCCCCGTGGCGATCGCCACTTTCTCCGGGGGAAGCCCCTGCCGGGCGGTCTGCGCCGCCATTGGGTTAAAGCGTTTAAGCAGACGCGCTTTTTGCGGGTCTGCGTCGTTCATCATTCCCACCCACAAATAGACGCGAATCGCATCATAGCCGCCGATCACATTCGCCTCTTTTAGCTGCCAGCCCTTCGCTTTTTCGTAGCTCACCCAGTCCGGCGAAAAGCCTTTCGGGGCGGTATCAAGCAGCAGTTTGAGGTTGGTATCGCGCAGCGTAGTCCACGGCGCGCCGAAGCGGCTGAAATACTGCGCCACCTGCGGAGGGAAGTAGCTGGGGTTAAAGCGCCAGCGCGTCTCTTCGGCAAAACCGACGCGTCCCGGCAGAAGCATTAGCCCCAGACCCGGTACATTCACCACTTCATCGGCAGCAATCTTCGCCAGCAGCGCTTTACCGGTGTCGGTATAGTCGTCGTTTTTCCACAGTCGACCGGCCTCCAGCAACGTCCAGGCAATCCAGATATCGGAGTCAGACGCGGAATTGCTGTCCAGCACCGTCCACGCCTCTTCGCTCTTTTTACCCCATAACCACGCCGGAAGATGCTCGCGCAGTGAACCTTGCGCCAGATTGTTCTGCGTCCAGTTAAACAGAGTGGCGAACATCTGACGATCGTTGGCCGCGAGGGCAAAGAACAACCCATAGCTTTGCCCCTCTGAGGTGGTGATTTTGCGAGAATCACTGGGATCGATCACCCGCCCTTCGGCACTCACGTAATCCTTTTTAAACTGCTCCCAGGCCGGCCAGTCACAAGCAGCCTGTACCTGACCGCCAAGGGCGCACAGCAGAACGATCCAGCTCAGCATCTTCATCGCGGCTTACTCGTCTTCCGGATCCAGACGACGACGGCTGATGATACGCAGCAGACGCCACAGTACCCAGGCCAGCAGCACGATGCTGATCGCCGCGAAGATAGCCAGCAGCACCGGATGGTTGGAAAGCGCAAACCAAACGCGTTCAAACCACGGCAGGTGGCCGACGTAGTAGATATCCCCTACCCGCAGGCTGCTGACGCCGGATTCACGGATCACCGATACCGAGCCAAACATCGCCGCGCGTTTACCGCTGTCGTTCAGCGCGCCATTCAGCAAGTTATAGCCGCTGGCGCTGTCCGCCAACAGGGCGATCACGCTACGTTGTTTGTAATAAGGCGATTCAAAACCCACCACCGCGGCCATCGGCCCTGAGGAGGTAATACCGGTTTGCACGCTGGCCTGGCGGTCATCCTCATCCATATAGATGCTCGGCAGGTCGTGGTGGCGCACCGGCGTTTTCACCCAGCTTTGCGTCGCATTGACCAGCAGGTCGATATGCTTGTCGTCTTTGAGCTGCTGCGGAATAGAGCCAATCAGCAGCAGGTCAGCATCTTTACTCTTAATCTGGCTACCCTCATCGACAATGGTCATGCTGGTGCCTGCCAGACCGGTTTGTCCGCCCACCACGCCCACGGTATTCAGCAGCGTGCTGACCTGTGCTTCAGACGGCGTCTTCGGCATCACGATGACCGTATCGGACAGGTCCGCCATACGGGTGAACGGGAAGCCCGCGTTAGCAAAGGTGCGCAAATCCGGCATCGGCAAGAAGTGGTAATAGTCGGAGAAGTCGATCGTCGAGTCATCGCCAATCACCACGTGGTTTTGTACCGGCTGGAAGGTAATACAGTTTTCCAGCGTACCGCCTGGCATCGGGTTCATATACTGGAAGTCAAAGCGCAGCTGGTTCATCGCCCCCAGGCGCAGCGCCGGGATGCTAATGTCATTCTTGCCATCCAGCAGGCCCTGCAGCACCGGCAGGCGCAGCATCAGCTTGTTGACGTCCTGAGTGCTATCCAGGTTAAATGACTGCAGGAACTGGTTGTTGAGGCTGATGTCCATCCGCGAACTGTCTTTGACGGGCGGCATGGTGTAGCGATATTTCAGGTCCATATCGATGCCGGTGCTGCGCATCAAGTACAGATCCGGCGGCAGATTCAGCGACAGGTTGATGGAGGCAGGCTCCAACCCGGTAGACTGTAGCTGCTGTTCGTAGGTTTTCAGCTCGCCGAAGGTGACCGGACGGTCGGTACGTACCCAGTTCGGCGCATCGTACGGCACGCGTGGACGCAGCGGCTTCACTTCATCAACGGTGACGCTATCACCACGGAACAGAATGTTGCCCGAGGCAATGCCCTGCGCCGCTTTCAGCAAATCTTTATCGTCACGGCCAAACACCACCAGCAGCTTCATATACGGGTTGCCCGGGTGATCGATCATCTCGATCGTCGGCGCATTGACCGCCGGATGATCGCGCAGGAAGTCCGGACGACGATCGTTGGTGGCAAAGACGATCGCGTTACGCTCCGGCAGCGTGTTAAACAGCACCGGGAAACTCTGTCCACGCCAGCCCGCCTTCGCGCCAAACCACGAGGCGATAATGCCCGCCGCCTGCTGCTGTTGCAGATCGGGCGACGCGGCAAAGACCATCGGCAGCTCCAGCGCGCGGTTGTCGCGCGTGTCAAAGAACGGCACCGGGAAGTGGGAAAGATCGTTACGCACTTTCAGCGAACGGTAGGTCAAATCCAACGAGCTATTACGCGCCACGTCCAGCCAGACGGTATTGTTGGCCGGGTTTTCGCACACATCGCGGTAGTGGCCGATAAACTCCAGGCGAACGCGGTTAAAATCGGTGATGTACAGCGGATCGACGGCGATCTGCGCGGTCACTTTTTTACCTAACTGCTCTTTGGTCACCGGCAGGACGTCCATCAGTTCATCGTTCAGATAAACCTTCAGCTGCGAGGTAATCGGCAGCAGGGACGGCGACGGGGTGTAGGTCAGGTTAAGCAGCGCCTTAGACACCACTTCGTCGCTGCGCATGCCAAACTCCACGCCACCGTCCGGATTCGAACCGCGCAGCACCATGCTGCCCGGCGGTGGCGCAATCTGGGCGAAAGAAAGCTTTACGTCACGGCTTGGCGCATCTTCCACCACCACCGGCGCGGCGTCAGGCGTAGGCACCGTCGCGTCCTGCTGAACGGTGGGCGTCACCGACACCTCTGGCGTCGTTTCTGAATGCGTCGTGAGCGGCAGTAAACTGCCCATACCCACCGCCACTGCACAAATCCAGGAAAGGTTTCTTTTCATCGCATAATCATCATTATTGTTGAGCCAAAGCCGATAGCGGATGCTCGACCACCGCGTCACGTTCCGGACGACGCGGTACAAACGAGGCCACCCACGCCACCAACAAGGTGAGCGACCGGAAAATTTCCTTTGCCACCGGCGGCGCAAACTCGGCCAGGTGACGATAACCACGGAACCCTAACTTCAGAATATCGAACAGACTTTCCAGCGGTTTATCTTCCGGGAAGCTGTCCTGCCACAGCGCCCACGTATCCGCGCGCGCAAAGGTACACTGTACAAAGTCGATATGCTGACGCGTGCTCATCGGCAGCAGCTTGAGGCCGACTTCGCTGCCCAGCACGCGCACCACCTGCGTCGGGAAGACGTATTCCTGCTGGCCGCGTTTTAGCAGCAAATTCACCTTCTGCTCTTCCAGCACCTGAGCGTCGCCGTTAATACGAATGCCGACGCCACCGTCGGAGAAGTCGTGTACCGTACAGGAGAACAGGTGACCGTCTTCACGGGAAATCGCCCCCGGCATTTTGATTTCGACACGATGCGAGCGGCGCACCTGCTTGCTCTCAACCGACACGGCAACCGCGCCGCCGAGAATAATCAGGTTATAGAACACCCAAATCAGACTGATCCATACGGTGAGAATTTCGTTCTCCGGGCCGTACATATAGCGCCAGATGCCGAACGCCACGCCAACCAGGTTTAACAGCACAAGGAAGATATACGGTCTTGAGATCACCCAATCGACGTACTCTTCCTCCACCAGGCCGCCCTTGGCGGTCACGTTGAATTTGCCTTTATGCGGGTTAAACAGCGCTACCATGGTCGGCGGCGCGATGTACCAGGCCAGCACCGTTTCATAGATTTCACTCCAGAAGGAGTGGCGATATTTACCCTGAATCTTCGAGTTGGTAAGGCTTGCGTGAATCATGTGCGGCAGCACGAACAGCGCAATCATCAACGCCGGGGCGTAGATGATGTAAGCGTGTAGCAATAGGAAAGCCAGCGGCGCGGTCAGAAAGATCAACCGCGGCACGCCCGATAAGAAGTGGAACATGGCGTTGAGGTAGCAGAGCCGCTGCGGCAACTTCAACCCTTTGCCCAACAACGGGTTATCCATGCGGAAGATCTGCACCATGCCACGCGCCCAGCGAATACGCTGGCCGATGTGCGCCGACAGGCTTTCCGTCGCCAGCCCCGCCGCCTGCGGCAGACGCATATAGGCTGAGGTGTAGCCACGACGGTGCAAACGCAGCGAGGTGTGCGCATCTTCGGTTACCGTTTCCACGGCGATACCGCCAATTTCATCCAACGGCTTACGACGGATGACCGCACACGAGCCGCAGAAGAAGGTCGCATCCCACATGTCGTTGCCATCCTGCACCAGGCCGTAGAACAGCGTGCCTTCGTTCGGTGTTTTACGGAAACGCCCCAGGTTACGTTCGAACGGGTCCGGAGAGAAGAAGTGGTGCGGCGTCTGCATCATCGCCAGCTTTTTATCCTTCAGGAACCAGCCCATGGTCATTTGCAGGAACGAGCGCGTCGGCACGTGGTCGCAGTCGAAGATGGAGACGAACTCGCCTTTCGCCAGCTTCAGCGCGTTGTTGATGTTCCCCGCTTTTGCATGTTCATGCGTGGTACGCGCGACATACTCAACGCCGACGTCTTTCGCAAACTGGCGAAATTCTTCACGGGCGCCGTCATCAAGGATCCACACTTTCACCTTGTCTTTCGGCCAGTCGATACCGAGTGAGGCATAAACGGTATTTTTCACCACGTTCAGATCTTCGTTGTAAGTCGGCACAAAGATATCGACCGTCGGCCATTCGTTCATGTCTTTCGGCAGCGGCACCGGATGACGATTCAGCGGCCAGACAACCTGGAAGTAGCCCAGTACCAGCACTATCCAGGCATAGGTTTCTGCAAACAGCAGAATCAGCCCGCATACCAGGCTGACGGGGTCATTCCAGTTCAACGTCGAGGTATAGCGCCACCAGATGTAGCGGCAGGAGACCGTCAGCGACAGAACGATCAGCATCAGCGCGGAGAAACGACCGGGAATACGGCGCACCAGCAGGGCCACGCCCCACAACAGCATCAGGAAAATAAACTGTGAAATCGGGTTAAACGGCTGCGTGATACAAACCAGCGCCAGCAGGAGCGATAGCACCACGGCAACGCCAAGCACAAACCGTCGCAGTTTTGGGTTCAGGTGCGCCAGCTCTTTTTTATGGTCGAGATGGCCAGTTTGCGCGTTCACACGGCCCGGCAGCGACTCCGCCCACTGGTTATAGCGTTCACGCAGGCGATCGACGCCGGCGAAAGGGCGCCAGGCCACGGCACGCCGGGTTTCCGGCGGTTTGCTGATGATGAGCCACAGTGCCTGCAGCAGGTAACGCAGCGGATCTAATGGCCTGGGACGCGCAAAACGAATATGTGGAAACAGCTCATCCTGACGTGCTTGCAGCGCCTGCCAGCGCGGGTTTTCTAGCGGCAAAAACATCCACGCCAGCCCGACCCACAGGCAGGCTAGCGTTGCGGCGAGCCAGGAAGAGCCAGCACGCCGATAGCCGATATAGCGCGCACGTAGCTGCGCATACACCGACGGGACGAATATCCAGCTGCTAAGGCGAATCATGATTCGCGCTCCTCCGCTGGGTGATGTCCGGCATAGTGCATCAGGCACCAGTTGGCGAGGGTGATCATCTCTTCAGCGGCCAGCGAGTCATGACGATACTCGCCCAACGGCTGCTTGCTGGCCAGGCTTTCGGCCATCGCCTCATCGCGATGGACCACCACCGGCACCAGATGGCGCTGTGTTTGCAGCCAGACCTGATACAGGTCTTCCTGCAGCGGGCTGCTCATGCGCAGGCCGTTAAGCAGAATATGGGTATTGGCAGGCAGCGGCTGCTGGTGCAAACGAATATGGCAGTTGGCGTCCGGCTTCACGATGGTCAATGTATAGTGGCAAGCCTCAATAAGCGCAGGCGTCCACGGATAGAAGCCGTGCGGCACGTCGATCAGTATCCACTGATAGCGTCCCTCACGCTCCAGCGTCTGGACAATTTCGGTGATGATCGACAGCGTGTCGCTGAGTACGGCCACATTTTGTCGATCGCCGGGGTGCAGTTTGCCGAACGGCAGCAGGTCGATTTGCGCGGTATAGCGGAGCGCGGTATCGCGCCAGTCATTACCGTCCCGCACTGCGCGCGCCCAGCCGCTTTCACGAGCGATATCATCGTTAAATGACAGGCGCAGCATATTGTCGGGGCTGGCATCGATAACCAATACCGACTCCCCGAGCAGTTGCAATGACCACGCGAGGGCCGCCGTGATTGACGTTGTGCCCACGCCACCGCGCACGCCCTGTAATCCCAGAATAGCCATTCGGCTTCCTTATTTTTGTTCGGCTTTTTGTTCTGCAAACTCTGATAGCAGCGGCCAGCGCTTAAACGCCGCAGCTAATTTTTCACGCTGGGAAATATCAGTGTAATCTATATTGGGTAGAGAGAAAGCTCGGCTCAATGCGAGAAAGTCATTCTGGAAAGTGTAACCGAGTTGCGAATCAACTGATGTCATAGGTTCGTTATCTGGCATTTCTTTACTCCCTCTGAAATCAAAGTACGAATGCGCCACCTCTTTCGACTGGCAACCTTTCCATGAAATTCGTTTATACTCATCATACTTCAGATGGCAATGAGCACATCCACTTCTACTCATTCCAGCCACATAGTTATGCAATTTTCAGGGGATTTACACACTTATCGCCTGACGATAACTCGAATTATTCAGAGTATACATGCTAAATCTGATGCTATTTAATTTCAATATTAGGTTTATTCTGGCGATGACACTAGTAAACTTATACGCAGGATTTTCGTCGATAAGAGGGACACGATGAACCCCATATTTTCGCTAGGTATTCAGTCGCTGTGGGATGAAGTGAGCCATATGCCCACAGGCGGCGTCTGGTGGATCAATACTGACCGCCATGAGGATGCCGTTAGCCTGCTAAATCAGACGCTTTCCGCGCAGCCAGATTCGGCCCATGTCGCCGTCGTCGGTATGGGGGGAAACCCCAATGACCTCATAGAGTTAAGGGATAATTCCGGGCCAAAAAAAATTGCGCTATTTACCATGCAGGATAGCCAGAATGGTCTACACTTTATGCGCCGCGATTTACTCTGCACGCTGGAGCCCAAGGATTATTTCGTTATCCTTTTATGTTCCCACAACGCTTGGGAAAATATATCGGGGAAAAAACTTCTCGATTGGGTAAACAAGTCTCAACAATGGGCGAAATACTACCATTGCACTCTTTTAGTTCTTAGCCCTGGCAACAATGCCGATGCCTTAACATCACATCTGCTGGGTGAATATCGTTCACTTTCCGGCCTCGCAAATTTACGTTACCAGGGTGATAGTCAACTCCTGGATATATCTTACTGGGCGAATGAAAAAGGCGTTAGCGCCCGTCAGCAGCTTTTAATTAAACAAAATGACAACGGCTGGCATTTAGCACAGGAAGAGGTTGCCAACGTGCAGCCACGCAGTGATGAAAAAGAAGTTCTGAGTAATATCAATATTCTTGAAGGCGCACCGCCGCTGTCAGAACACTGGACGTTATTTGAAACCAACGACGCCGTATTTAATGCCGCGCGCACCGCCCAGGCCGCAACGGTCATATTCTCACTCAACCAGAATAGCCAGGTCGAACAACTGGCCCACTATATCCATACCTTGCGTCGCCAGCGCGGAAGCGCATTAAAAATCATCGTTCGCGAGACCACGGCAAGCCTGCGCGCCACCGACGAGCGCCTGCTGCTCAGCTGTGGCGCCAACCTGGTAATTTCTGCAAACGCGCCGCTGTCTCGCAGCCTGACGTTGATTGAAAGCGTGCAAACGCAGCAGTTCAATCGCCACGTACCGGAAGACCTGAGCACGCTGCTGGCCAACACAGAACCGTTGAAGCTGAAGGGTTATCAGAAGTGGGATGTATTCTGCGACTCGGTGCAAAAAGTGATCAACAACACCTTACTCCCCGCCGACAGCAAAGGAGTGATGGTCGCTTTGCGCCCGGCGCCGGGACTGCGCGTTGAGCAGGCGCTCACGTTATGTCGCCCTCACCGTATGGGCGACATCGTCACCATTGCCGACCAACGTCTGGTGTTGTTCCTGCCATTCTGCCGGGTCAATGACCTGGACAAAGCGCTGAACCATATTTTTCCGCTACCTACCGGCGATATTTTCTCTAACCGCATGATTTGGTTCGAAGATAAGCAAATTGCCTCCGAACTGCTGATCATGCGCGACGTGAAGCCAGAACTGTGGACCAAACCACTGCAGATGGCGCCAAAACCGACCAACGTCATCAACGCCACTTACGAGGGCAACGGCTGGCGTCGTTATCCCGAACCACTGCGTTTGTCCGCCGATACCGAAGAGAAATCGTCATGATGTCAATAAGCGATATTATTCAACTCGTGGTACTGTGCGCGTTTATTTTTTTCCCGTTGGGATATCTGACGCGCCACCATCAACGTCGGATTGAAAACGCCTTCCGCTTGATGTTTCTTAAACCCCGTTATGTTAAGCCAGTAGGCGTATTGCGCCGGGATCTGGCCGTCAGGGCAAAATCAAAAAATGACTAATTCGACGCAAAACGCCACCGCGACGCCTTCTTCCTCTTGGCATTACTGGCGGGGCCTATCCGGCTGGAACTTCTATTTTCTGGTCAAATTTGGCCTACTGTGGGCCGGATACCTGAATTTTCACGCCATGCAGAACCTGGTATTTATGGCCTTCCTGCTGTTCCCGTTGCCCAACAGTCGGCTGCACCGTTGGCGACACTGGATTGCGATACCTATCGGCTTTGCGCTGTTCTGGCACGATACCTGGCTGCCGGGACCGGAAAGCATTATGAGCCAGGGCTCGCAAATTGCAGGTTTTAGCGCCGATTACATTTGGGACCTGATCACGCGTTTCATCAACTGGCAGATGGTTGGCGTCTTCTTCGTACTGCTGGTCGCCTGGTTGTTCCTGAACCAATGGATTCGTATTACGGTATTTGTTGTCATCGCCATGGTGTGGATTAACCTGAACGCGCTCCTTGGTCCCTCGTTTAGCCTGTGGCCTACCGGGCAAAATGCGACGGCGACAACCGCCAACACGGCTGCGCCAACGGCAACAACAGGCACAAGTGCGGCTGCAAACAGCGATATTCCGGCACAAACCGCCGCGCCGACATCCGATAACCTGAACGCCTGGCTGAACAGCTTCTACACTGCGGAAAGTAAGCGCGTCACGACTTTCCCAACGGAGTTGCCGGCTGACGCTCAGCCATTTGACCTGCTGGTTATCAACATCTGCTCGCTGGCAAATTCCGATCTCGAAGCTGCCGCGCTGATGCAACATCCGCTGTGGTCGCACTTTGATATTCGCTTTAGCAACTTCAACTCAGCCACCTCTTACAGCGGCCCGGCGGCGATTCGCCTGTTGCGCGCCAGTTGCGGTCAGCCATCACACACCAGCCTGTATCAGCCCGCGGGCAACCAATGCTATCTGTTCGATAATCTCTCAAAGCTGGGCTTTAAGCAGAACCTGATGCTCGACCACAACGGTGTTTTCGGCGACTTCCTTAAAGAAGTACGTGAAAACGGCGGCATGCAGAGCCCGCTGATGGAACAGAGCAAACTGCCGGTCAACCTGCTGTCATTCGACGGTTCACCGGTGTATGACGACCTCGCCACGCTGAATCGCTGGATGCAGTCTCCGGATATTCCTGCGGGTGGCCGTTCGGCGACCTTCTACAATATTCTGCCGCTGCACGACGGTAACCATTATCCGGGTCAGAGTAAGACCGCAGACTATAAAGCCCGTGGACAGAAGCTATTCGATGAACTGGATGCCTTCTTTACCGAGCTGGAAAAATCAGGTCGTAAGGTGATGGTGGTGGTCGTTCCTGAGCATGGCGCGGCATTGCAGGGCGATAAGATGCAGGTTTCCGGCCTGCGCGATATCCCAAGCCCGTCGATTACCCACGTTCCGGCCGCCATCAAATTCTTTGGTATGAAGGCGCCGCATCAGGGTCCGGCAATCGACATCACCCAGCCAAGCAGCTATCTCGCCATTTCCGAGCTGGTTGCCCGCGCGGTGGACGGCAAGCTGTTCACCGAAGACAGCGTTGATTGGTCCGCGCTGACCAGCAACCTGCCGCAGACTGCCGCCGTGTCGGAAAACTCCAACGCTGTGGTAGTGCAATATCAGGGCAAACCATACGTGCGCCTGAACGGCGGTGCCTGGGTGCCGTATCCGCAATAACCGTTCATTGGGGTTAACGAAAAAGGCCGCAGAGCTTCCTCTGCGGCCCGGTTCGGGCGCATGTGCCATTGCGGCAGCCACGACGCCCCGTCAGCTTAGAACCTGAAGAAGTGACGTACCAGCGCGACCACCAATGGGCCGACGATGGAGGTCACAACCGCAAGCACTAATGCCTCGTTGAGCGTCATACAACCGCCTGTATTGCAATAGCAACGGTTCGCGGCTATCCTCTTGTTGTCTAGCAAGTGAATGGCCCTCGTTATGTTGCCGGTTTATACCAAACAACGTGCGGGGGCTTTCTCTTTCCAGCAACTCATGCCGCCGGGGATCAAGCCCCCGCAACATTGCGCCTCACCGGGAAACCCGGCTTGCCGTCAATAATACGGCAATCGACCTTCCAACTCGCCGGAAGAGACTCCTTTTCAGAATTGCGCCCGAAAACAAAAAGGCCGCAAAGTTTAACCTCTGCGGCCTTTAAGATAGTCAGTACGTTACACGCTCTTTTCTGGGTTCTCATCCTGGTCAACGGCAAAGCATGCCACCAGCTGACCGCCATAATCTTTAAGCTGCGGTTGAAGCTGCGTGCACGGCCCAAAGCGTCGACGGCAACGCGCGTTGAAAGCGCAACCCGGCGGCGGATTCAGCGGGCTTGGCAGCTCACCGGTCAGTTTGATGCGCTCGCGGCGATCGTCCGGATTCAGACGCGGCGTCGCGGAGAGCAGCGCCTGGGTGTACGGATGACGCGGGTTGTTGAAGATCTGGTCTTTCGTGCCCTTCTCCACGCAACGGCCTAAGTACATCACCATCACTTCGTCGGCGATGTGCTCCACCACCGACAGGTCGTGGGAGATAAAGACGTAAGACAGCCCCAACTCCTGCTGCAAATCCATCATCAGGTTCAGCACCTGCGCGCGAACGGAAACGTCGAGCGCGGAGACCGGTTCGTCGGCAATCACCACGTCCGGGTCGAGCATCAGACCACGAGCGATAGCGATACGCTGGCGCTGACCGCCAGAGAACATGTGCGGATAACGGTCGTAGTGCTCCGTTTTGAGACCCACTTTCGCCATCATCGCCAACGCTTTTTCACGGCGCTGCTCTTTGCTGAGCGAGGTGTTAATCAGCAGCGGCTCTTCCAGAATCTGCCCCACCTTCTTACGCGGGTTCAGAGAACCATACGGGTTCTGGAACACAATCTGGATTTTCTGCCGACGCAATTTTTGCGCGTGTGGATCGTGCTTGAGCAGATCCTGGCCCTGGTAGTACAGCTCGCCGCCGGTTGGCACTTCAACCATCGTCAGCAGGCGACCCAGGGTCGATTTGCCGCAGCCGGACTCGCCCACTACGGCAAGCGTTTTGCCACGCTCCAGCGTAAATGACACGCCGTCCAATGCTTTCACCAGGCGCTCAGGAGCAAACATCCCCTTCTTCACCGGATAGTGTTTTTTCAGGTCAATTGCCTGCAGCAGCGGCTGCTGCGAGGTGGCCTCGTGCGTACTCATAGTGTGGGCCTCCCGGCATCATCGAGTGGATAGTGGCATTTCGACTGGCGAGCACCGTCAACGGTATTTAGCTCAGGCTCTACGCTGCGGCATTTATCCGTCGCATAGGGGCAACGCGGGTTCAGCAGACAGCCGTTCGGGCGGTCGTACTTACCCGGCACGACTCCCGGCAGCGAAGCCAGACGCGCTTTATCCTGAGCAAATTCGGGTAACGCGCGCAGCAGAGCCTGAGTATAGGGATGGCGCGGCGCGCGGAAAATATCGCTGGCCGCCCCCGTCTCTACCACCTGACCGGCGTACATCACGATGATTTTGTGCGCGGCTTCAGCCACCAGCGCCAAATCGTGAGTAATCAGGATCAGCGCCATGTTCTCTTTCTGCTGTAATTCCAGCAGCAGCTCGATAATCTGCGCCTGAATGGTCACGTCGAGCGCGGTGGTCGGCTCATCGGCAATCAGCAGCTTCGGACGGCAGGCGATCGCCATGGCGATCATCACGCGCTGGCTCATCCCGCCGGACAGCTGGTGCGGGTAAACATCCAGACGTGATGCCGGATCCGGAATCCCGACCTGATTCAACAGGTCGATTGCCCGCTGACGGCGCGTCTGTTTGTTGCCGCCCTGGTGCACTTTAATCGCTTCCATAATCTGGAAGCCGACGGTGTAGCACGGGTTCAGGCTGGTCATCGGATCCTGGAAGATCATCGCCACTTCGGCGCCCACCAGATTGCGACGCTCTTTCTCGGAGATACGCTTCAGATCCTGACCGTTAAACATCAGGCTTTCAGCCATAACGCGGCCGGGATAATCAATCAGCCCCATGATCGCCAATGAGCTAACAGATTTACCCGAGCCGGACTCGCCGACAATACCAACGACTTCGCCCTGACTGACGCTATAGCTCACGCGGTCTACGGCTTTAAACGGTGTGCCTTCGTCGCCGAAGTGCACCGATAATTTATCTACATTTAATAACGCCATCTCGAACCTCTTACTGCTTCAGTTTGGGATCGAGCGCGTCACGCAGACCGTCACCCATCAGGTTAAATGCCAGCACCGTCAGCAGAATCGCCAGCCCCGGGAAGGTCACCACCCACCAGGCACTTTGGGCAAACTGCAGAACGTCAGAGAGCATGGTGCCCCATTCCGGCGTAGGCGGCTGTGCGCCCATCCCCAGGAAGCCGAGGGCAGCCATATCGAGAATGGCGTTAGAGAAACCGAGCGATGCCTGAACAATCAGCGGCGCAAGGCAGTTTGGGAAAATATTGACGAACATCTGGCGCATCGCCCCGGCGCCCGCGACGCGGGAAGCGGTTACGTAGTCGCGGTTGACCTCCACCAGCACGGCGGCACGGGTTAGGCGGACGTAGTGCGGCAAGGCGACAAAGGTTAATGCCAGCGCGGCGTTGCCGATCGACGGGCCGAAGATAGCCACCAGCACCAGCGCCAACAGCAGGCTAGGCAGTGCCAGCATAATATCGACGACACGCATGATGATGTTGTCGACGAGGCCGCCAAAGTAACCCGCCACCAGGCCAAGGATGATCCCCAGCACCAGCGACAGCACCACCACCAGACAGCCAACCAGCAGCGACAGACGCGCACCGTACATCAGGCGCGACAGCACGTCACGACCAACGTCATCGGTGCCCAGCAGATGCGCCAGACTACCGCCGTCCTGCCACGCAGGCGGAGCCAGCAGCGAATCGCGGAACTGATCCGCCGGGTTATACGGTGCAATCCAGTTGGCGAAGATGGCAATAAACAGCACGATAACCACGTACACCAGGCCAACCACCGCGCCTTTATTGCGCTTAAAATAGTGCCAGAATTCCTGTAATGGGGTCATCGGCACCGGTGCTTTATTCTCAGTAACTTGTGACATGACGGCCCCTTACTTCTTATGACGAATGCGCGGGTTCACCACGCCGTACAGCAGGTCTACCAGCAGGTTGACGAGGATAATCATCGTCGCCACCAGCAGCACCCCACCCTGCACCACCGGATAGTCACGGCGTTGCAGCGCGTCAATCAACCAGCGCCCCAGCCCCGGCCAGGAGAAGATGGTTTCCGTCAGAATCGCACCAGCCAGCAGCGTACCAACCTGCAGGCCGATAACCGTCACCACCGGCAGCATCGCGTTACGCAGCGCGTGCACGATGATGACGCGCATGCGGGTTAACCCCTTAGCGCGCGCGGTACGGATATAGTCTTCACCCAGCACTTCCAGCATGGAGGAGCGGGTCATACGCACAATTACCGCCAGCGGAATGGTCCCCAGCACGATAGCCGGCAGAATCATATGCGCCAGCGCATCGATAAAGTTGCCTTCTTCGCCCCAGATTGCGGTATCAATCAGCATAAAGCCGGTAAGTGGGTTGGAGTCGTCAAGGAAAACCATGTCGCTGACGCGCCCGGAAACGGGGGTCAGGTTCCAGTGCACCGACACCAGCATGATCAGCATCATGCCCCACCAGAAAATCGGCATGGAGTAGCCGGTCAGCGCCAGGCCAACGGCGGTGTGATCGAAGATAGAACCGCGCTTCACCGCGGCCAGCACGCCCACCGGAATCCCCACGGCGACGGCAAAAATCATGGCGCAGATACCGAGTTCCAGTGTCGCTTTAAAGCGCGGCACAAACTCATCCCACACCGGGAGACGACTCTTTAATGAAATCCCTAAGTCACCGTGCAGCACGCCCCAGATATAGTGGAGATACTGCTGCCACATTGGCTTATCCAGGCCGAGTTCAGCCAGCAGCTGGGCATGGCGCTCAGGGGAAATACCACGCTCGCCCGCCATAATCATTACCGGATCGCCGGGAATCATATGCACGAAGGCAAACGTGAGGAGGGTGATACCGATAAACGTCGGGATCACCAGACCCAACCGTTTGAGGATGAACTGCAACATAACCCTGATTCTCTCTAGTGACGTCCCGCCTGGTCACAGGCCGTCTGTATTGCTCACAAATCTGCCGCCAGTTCTCAACACGAGAGGCGCAGATACGGCGCGGCTTCCCGCCCCAAAGGGGGCAGGAAGCATGCGCGGCCTGTTAAGGCGTCGTCTTTATTATTCGATCGATACGTTGTCGAAGTGGTGCTTGCCTAATGGGTCAACCACGTAGCCTTTGACTTCTTTACGCACTGGCTCGTATACGGTGGAGTGAGCGATGATCAGCGCCGGAGCCTGGTCATGCATCACTACCTGAGCCTGTTTGTACAGTTCAATACGCTTGTTGTGGTCGTCGGTCGCACGCGCCGGCTGAATCAGGTCTTCAAACGGCTTGTAGCACCAGCGAGAGTAGTTGGAGCCGTCTTTCGCCGCTGCGCAGCTGAACAGGGTCGCGAAGAAGTTATCCGGATCCCCGTTGTCGCCGGTCCAGCCCATCATCACAGCCTGGTGTTCGCCCGCTTTCGCACGCTTGAGGTACTCGCCCCATTCGTAGGTCACGATTTTGGCCTGTACGCCAATCTTCGCCCAGTCAGCCTGAATCATCTCAGCCATACGGCGAGCGTTCGGGTTGTACGGACGCTGAACCGGCATCGCCCACAGCTCAACGGTGAAGCCTTTATCCTGGCCCGCTTCTTTCAGCAGCGCCTTGGCTTTTTCCGGATCGTAGCTGTAGTCTTTGACGTCGTCGTTATAGCCCCACATGGTTGGCGGGATCAGGTTTTTCGCGGCTACGCCAGCGCCCTGATAAACGGCTTTGATGATCGCTTCTTTGTTGACCGCATAGGTCAGCGCCTGACGCACTTTCACGTCATCAAACGGTTTTTTCTCGGTGTTGAAGGAGAGATAGCCCACGTTCAGGCCAGCCTGTTCCATCAGGTTGATGCTCTTATCTTCTTTCATGCGAGCGATGTCAGCCGGGTTCGGGTACGGCATCACCTGGCACTCGTTTTTCTGCAGCTTGGCATAACGCACGGAAGCGTCAGGCGTGATGGAGAAGACCAGACGGTCGATCTGCGGCTTGGTGCCCCAGTAGCCCGGGAAGGCTTTGTACAGAATACGGGAGTCTTTCTGGTACTGCACCAGCTGGAATGGACCGGTACCGATTGGGTTCAGGTCCACTTTCTCCGGCGTACCGGCTTTCAGCATGTTGTCAGCATATTCTTTAGACAGAATAGAGGCGAAGTCCATTGCCAGGTCGGCCAGGAACGGCGCTTCCGGGCGAGTCAGCACGAACTGTACGGTATGATCGTCGACTTTTTTCACTTCGCTAATCAGGTCTTGCAGGCCCATGCCTTCAAAGTATTCATAGCTGCCGCCAGAAACTTTGTGGTACGGGTTCTGTGGGTTCTTCTGACGGTCGAAGGAGAAGACGATATCGTCGGCATTCACGTCGCGAGTTGGTTTGAACTCTTTGTTATCCTGCCACTTCACGCCCTGACGCAGGTGGAAGGTATAGGTTTTGCCGTCCGGGCTGATGTCCCATTTCTCGGCCAGACCCGGAATCACTTCCGTGGTGCCGGTTTTGAATTCAACCAGACGGTTATAGATAGGTACGGAGCTGGCATCATAGGTGGTACCAGACGTAAAGAGCTGTGGGTTAAAGCCTTCCGGCGAGCCTTCTGAACAATAAACCAGGGTTTTGGCCTGTACGCTGGCAGCAACGGTCATCGCGACCAGGCTGAGGCCCAGCTTCAGCATCCCTGACTTCTTCAAGGAAATACTCATTATTCTGCTCCAATGTGATATGTGTTGTTTTTACCCTTTGCATTGGGTTACACCGCCTGACCTTATTTTTTATTTAACCGGCTGGGTCGATGCATATAGAGGCGAGGGATTCCTTTCACTGGAACATCTGAGTTGCAGTGCGGATTCTCCATGAAATGCCCCTCATGCCGTACAATCTGTCAATAGAATGTGAAAACGTCAATACAGTTAACCGGGATTTGTACTGAAGGTGAGAATGGATGGGCAAAGATTAAAAAAACCCCGAAGCACTATTTTCAGCAGAGAAATTTATGCTATGGGCATGAAGGCAGAGTTATTCACTTAATACTTTGCAACATTCAGTGATTAACAATTAGTCATTATGTGAAAAATTTCTTTCGATATGCTGATTATCTGAGCGATTAATGCCGCGAACGTTAAAACGCACAGGTGAAAATGCTGAGGTTACCCATAAGTAGCGTGAAAAAAGATTCGTCTATGCATATAAAAATACAATGGAATATGTCACATAATTGTGAACAAACAGTGAGAAAATAGTTCTTTGGATGGATAAGAGCAGGCCAACGGCCCGCTCTCATAAACTTATGGTTTTACACGCGCCTGACTTCGCTTTTCACTCCAGTTAAACAGCGAGTTGACCAGAATCGCCGTCAACGTCCCCGCCGCCATGCCGTTACCAAACACCATCTGCACGCCTGACGGGAAATTTTGATAAAGACCCGGCACCAGAATAGGCAGCATGCCCATCGCCAGCCCCATTGCCAGCGCGTAAGTTTTGCCCGGTGTGTGCAACGGTTCACGAGCGATCATATCGATACCAATCACCCCGATAATGCTGAACACAATCACCGCCGTACCACACACCACCGGCCCTGGCAGGCAAGTCGCAAGACGTACCAACGGTGAGAACAGCGCAATCAGAATCAACAGCAGCCCTGCTGCGGCGGTGACATAGCGTGATTTGACATTGGTGGTGCGCACCACACCGATATTTTCGCCGGAGGTAATAATTAGCGATGTCCCGAAAATCCCCCCCAGCAGCGACATAATGGCATCGCCGCGAATCGTACGCGGAATCGCTTCACGGACGTTCTGCGTAGAATTAACAATCTCCGCCGTCGCAATCGTTTGCCCAGTTGCTTCAGCCATAGAAATTACCGCGTAAATCAGCAACGGCAACGAAGCGGAAAGGTTGAAAATGGGCCAACCGAAGGGGAACAATTGCGGAACGCTGAACAGCGGGCCGTGGCTCACGCCGCTAAAGTCGGCACTGCCCAGCATCATGCCCAACAGCGTACCGGCAAGCAGACCAAACATCACAGCAAGCTGGCGCAGAATACCGGTAAAAACCAGCGCGAAAACCAGCGTAATCAGGATCGTTCCCAGCGATAAAATAATACTGGTCGGGTGAGCAAAATCCGTGCTTCCCGGCTGGCCAATAATCAATCCGCCGTAGAGACGAATCAGGTTTATCGACACCATCAGCAGCATAATGCCGATAATAAAGGGCGGGAAATGGTGCAGGCAGCGGCGGAAAATGGGCAGCGCCAGAAAGTAGAACAACGACGTTAAGATAACCGCGCCAACGGCCGTCTGGATATTAGTTTGCAGAGCGATAGCGACAAAAATCGCGATCGGCGCGCCGCCGGGCACCATGATAAACGGCAGGCGCGCGCCTACCCCTTTCACGCCCAGGCTTTGCAGAATCGCGCCCAGCCCGCACATCAGAAACGTGGCGCTCAGCACCGAAGCGGTCACCGCGTCGGTAAAGTGCAGCGCTTTGGCGATCAGAAAAACGGAAGTTATGGGGGTCGCGGCGACGACCAGCACATGCTGAAGCGCCAGAAGAAAGGTCGTTTGCCAGGGTAATGCATCGTTGTCCGGCGTGGTAAGGCCAGGTTGCGGCATGATTGCCTCCCGTTAAACATCAAAAAATGACCGCCAGCGCGAGCTGGCGGCAGAGATTATTTCAACCAGGCAATCGCGTCGGCGGCATAACGATGCGCGCGGAATGCACTGTTCTGTTTTCCGGGAATAATGCCTTTGCTCAGGTGCTCCGGATATTCATTGAAGAACGGAATGATATATTCCCAAACCGTTTCCCCTTCCGGCGTCACTTCAAACAGACGACCAAATGCGGATTCACAGATAAAGGTGTTGCCGTTCGCCAGACGCTGCGCGCTGCCCATATAGGGGGAGAAGAAGGCCGGCGGGAAGATATCGCGATATTGCCAGGTAATGGCGTGGGTTTGCGGATTGAACTCCAGCACCGTGGAATGCGGCGAGGTCACGCCCGGACGCAGGTTGCCATTGTCAAAAACAAGAATCGACCCGTTCTCCATTTCAACCGGCGTATGCTGCTGCGCCACCACTTCCGGCCCCGCGTGCCAGACAACTTTGCCGCTCTCTTTAGATACGGCAATCACGCCAGACGTCGTGCGCAGGCTCATCAGCACCAGGCCATCGCGAGTCACCGACAGGCCGTTAATCATCGGCCAGTGGCGACGGTCAAAAATCTCATGAATCGGGAAATCTTCCGGATCCAAATGCTCCCAGGCACGCCATTCCCAGACCACTTCACCGTCGCGATTGACCTCTTTGACGACGTCGCTCTGAATCACGCCGTCCGGCGCATCACGTCGCGGGTCGCCGCCGGTCACACGAGCAGCGATATCGGCAGGCAGCGGCGATGCGGCGGTATACAGCAGATTACCGTTCGCCAACCACTGCGCATCATGGTGATGGAAGATGTCTTCATAGTGCCAGACAATTTCGTTATCCGGCGTCACTTCATAGAAATCACCGCCATGCCAGAGATCCCACGCGGGATAGAGATTTGCGGAGGTACGGTGGCTACCGTTATATCCCAGGTTACCGTTAGGCAGCAGCACCGCATCGCGCCCTGCACGTACCGGCAGCTGCCACTGATGCGCGACCTCACCCTGTTCATCAACCAGATAAACCCGCCCTTCTGCGGTTTGCGGGGCAAAGAGGGTATACCCGCCGAAACTCTTCTCTTTGTCGATAAAGGTGAGCCCGGATAGACGGCGTCCAAGCGTAAAAGTCGGATCCTGAGTTAAGTGTGCCACGTAGCCTCCAGATGGATAAATTTTCGTAAAAATACCCCATTAAAACGTTTTAATGAAGAATTTTTTCTGAAAATGCTTATTCATCAGCTGGCATAGCAACGACAAAGGTCAGCACAAAAAAGTGTGTTAATCTGTGCAAAAGATTTTGGAGGCTGCAAGCAAATGCCTGCTCAAGAAAAAAAACGCGCAAAGTTGATTGATGTCGCCCGCCATGCCGGCGTGTCGCCAGGGACGGTATCCAACGCGTTGCATAACACCCGCTTTGTTGAACCGGAGACCCGTCGGCGTATTGAAGAGGCGATTGTCGCGCTGAATTACACGCCCAATATCCGTGCCCGACAGCTGCGTACCGGCAAAACCAATACCATCGCGCTGCTCTCATCGGTGCCGTTGACCATTGCCTCCGGCGCCTCCCGGCTGGGATTTATGATGGAGGTTGCGCTCACTTCCGCCATGATGGCGCTTGAAAAACAGCATGCCTTGATTCTGGTGCCACCGGGCGCAAATCCGCTGGACGCGGTCGGCTTCGACGCAGCGATTCTGATTGAGCCGGCGGAAAACGATCCCCAGCTACAGGCGCTGGCGCAGGCCGGCATTCCTTGCGTCACCATTGGCCGCACGCCGGGGACCGACACGCCTGTGCCGTGGGTTGAACTGCATTCAGCGGCAACGGCGCAAATTCTGCTCGCGCATCTGGAGTCCTCAGGCACACGTAAATGTGCGTTATTTGTCGGCAACATGCGACGCACATCGATGCTGGAGAGCGAAGCGGCTTACCGGCGCTGGTGCGAAGGACGGCAGTCCCCCGTCATCTACTCGCTCAATGAGAGCGACGGTGAAAATGCCGGCTACCGCGCGGCACATCAGCTATTACAGGAACATCCCGACGTTGATGGCGTGCTGGTGCTGATCGATACCTTTGCCAGCGGCGCGGTACGGGCTTTTCAGGAACAAGATATCGCCATACCTGAACAAATGCGGGTGGTTACTCGCTATGACGGCATCCGCGCTCGCGAATCCACACCGCCACTGACGGCAGTGAATATGCATCTTGATGAAGTGGCGCGCCAGGCCATCACGCTATTGTTTGCCGCTATGGCGGGTGAGAAGGTCAGCTACAGCAAGGGTAAAACACCGGATCTGGTCGTGCGGGCGTCCACTTCGCGATAAGAGAGCTGAGCTACAGATGCAAAAAAGCCGCTCAGAGAGCGGCTTTTTTAAATTTGGTCGGTGATAGAGGATAACTCGCCACTACGTGGCTCGCCCTGCGGGCCGTTGCTGACGCAACGTTCTCTCGCTACGCTCGAGTCGAACCTCTTGCCCCCGGAGGTTCTCATCCTCGTGGATTCCGGAAAGCAAAAAGCCCGCTCAGAGAGCGGGCTTTTCTAATTTGGTCGGTGATAGAGGATTCGAACCTCCGACCCCTTCGTCCCGAACGAAGTGCGCTACCAGGCTGCGCCAATCACCGAATGCGGCGCATCTTACTGCTGTGCCCCGCCCTCGTCAATCCCTTATTTAACAAAAGCCCCTTGTTCGGCCAGAAAGCCATCACTGCGCCGATTTTTTCGCCTCGGGGATGTGGCACCAGTTGTTGTACTCGTTGATTCCACCGTCCGGTGAAGTGTAACCCAAACAGCCCATAATGGTGTCATAAAGCTCCACGTGGCGTTTCGGCTGCTTCATCGCCGCCTGCTGTTGCAGGTATGCGAATGACCTGGCGTGGTCCGGATGTTCCAGATACTTATCCGACATCCAGACCATCATCGGCACGCGGAACTGCTCCGGCGGCGCCATCTTGCGCGGCGTACCGTGCAGACGTTCGTGATCGTTGATCGACTCGCCGTGGTCCGCGGCATAGAAGACGATGGCCTTCTTATCGCGTAACTGATCAAAGATGTTCACCAGGAAATGGTCGACGTAGGTGATCGAGTTATCGTACGAGTTAATCAGCTCCGCTTTGCTGCATTTATCATCCACGTTCACGCACTCCGGGGTCCACTTTGCAAAGCTGCGCGGGTAGCGCTGGGTATAGTTAAAGTGCGAACCTTTAGTGTGGATGATAATCAGATGCTTACCGTCGACGCCGTTACGCGCCAACACGTTTTTCATTTCATCCGCCAGCAGCATATCGTCCACGCTCTTGCCGCGGTTACGCGGCTCGGCGCCAATCTGCTCGCGGTAGGCAATGTTGTTGGCCATGGTGTTGCTGTAGAACCACAGTTCGCTCTGCATCGCCAGCAGGTCACCGGTAAAGCCGAGCTGATGCAGCACCGCAAACACGTTTTGTTCTTTCAGCGTGCGCTGCGGGTTATCACTCGCCCCACCCTGACGGACAAACATGCAGCGCAACGAAAGCTTGGTCGCGGTATCGCAGGAATAGCCGCGGAAGGCCACCAGATTTTTCTCCTTCTCCAGCTCCGGCGTGGTGTTACGCGCGTAGCCGAACAGGCCCATGTGATCCCAGCGGGTCGTTTCGCCGATGATAAACACCAGATAGGTATCATCAATATCTTTAGGCGCAACGTAGGTAAACTTCTTTGCCGGATCGATAAGATCGCTGGTATCCAGCGATTCATCAACCTGGGTCCAACCGTACAGACTTAGCGCAGAGACCCAGTTGCTCGGCAGGTAAGAGTTGGCCAGTACGCCGCCATAGCTTGGCAGATCGACCTGTGAAAGGCGCTCGCTGTCTTTCAGGTGGGCTTCCATCAAGCGAATAGGCCCCCACACCAACAGCGCACAGAGCAGCACAATGCCAATACCCCGTAGGCGCTGCCCTGACGTCAGCAGTTGATTAAGTAGCGTATCCCGCGCCTGGTTAAACCAGATAAAGACCAGCGGGATGATGCTAGTGAGGACCAGCCAGGAAATAAAGTGCCAGCCCACCACCTCTTTGGAGAGATCGACATCGGTCGTCATCACCGATGCAATAATCCCGTAGCCAATGACCACATTCAGGTTGGTCATGTAGTAGCTTGCGCCGGCGGAAATCAGCACGACAGCCGTTGCCAGCACTTTCCACAACCTACGCCCCCCCAACGACAGCAGACGGAACAGGAAGAACGTCACCAGCAGCGAACTCACCAGCTCAATGCCGATAAACATCCCTTTCTCGACACTGAAGTCCGATAAATACCCCCCGAACCGACGAACCAACACGGAATAATTCATAAACCAGCCGATGTATACCGCCAGCAAAAGACTGAGCTTTTGCTGGGACATCGCTTTGATGTATCTCATTCGAAAAACCCTGGAAAAAGGGAAAATAAAAAACAAGTCACAAATCAAATAATTAGTAGACTAGTTAATTTATGCGATTTGCCCAAAGGGCCGCATTTGCAAGCGCGGTAAGTAGACAACAAGAAAGGGGAAAAGTATTCGCTGCGGATGTGATCAGGCCAAATATTTACAAAAATATTTGGCCTGAATCATCTTATTGAAAGGAGTAATAATGTTAAGCGTGCGCTTCGTGCAGAATTTCCGTTTTCGGCTGGCGAATGGTGGTCGACAGCGCCAGCGAGATAATCAGCAGGGCAAAGATAACGCAGAAGGTTACGTAGAAGCCGCCAAACAGAGAGGCGATCAACGAACCGCAGATGCTGCCGATACCAAATCCTAAGTAAATCACGCCGTAGTTTTTCGCCAGATTGTTCAGGCCGAAGAATTCACTTACCAGCGATGGGAACACGGTGATGGTACCGCCGAAGTTAAAGGCTACACAGGCAATCGCCGCGAAGAAGGTCATTTCGTTCAGCGGTGCAAACAGCAGCGCGGCCATACCCACCAGCGAGATAATCTGACCAATGGTAATCACACGGATACGAGCGATTTTGTCAGACAGGATACCCAGCACCAGACGACCGCTCAGGTTGGCAATGGAGATAACGGTAACGGCGTTGGCTGCGGTGGCCAGATCCAGATGCACCATCCCCTGTGCGATGTCTTTAGCAACACCAATCACATACAGGCCGCTCATGCAGGCGGTCAGGAACATCACCGCCAGCATCCAGTACTGCGGTTTACGCATTGATTCCGCCAGCGTGAAGTCATTTTCCATCACGCCGTTATGTTTCTGGACTTCCTGATTCGGCGCGTCTTTCATCAGCATCGCGCCGAAGACGATCATCACCAGCACGATCGCGCCCCAAATCATAAAGGTTTTTTCCAGCCCGACGGTCGCCAGCAGCTGGCTGTCGATAAATTTGAAGCCGAGGCTACCTAAGCCGTAAGAACCGATGGCAAAGGCGGAAATCAGCCCCTTACGTTCCGGGAACCATTTCACACAGTTGGAGAGCGTCAGCAGATAGCCCGCGCCGTCTGCCAGGCCGACGATGATACCGGCGCTCAGCCACAGCATCATCAGGCTGTTCGCATGTGCCGTCAGCAGGAAGCCAAGCCCCAACAGCACGCCGGAAGCGATGGTGACGCGTTTCACGCCAAAGCGTTCCTGCAGTTTACCGGCCACGGAAGAGGAGAGCGCCAGACCCAGGCTGAGTAAACCAAAGGAGAACGCTACCTGGCTGACCGACGCGTCCAGTTTGCTGGACAGCGCGCTGTTGAACAGGCTCCAGGTATAGACAGAACCTAAGGCGAACTGGGTAATAATGGTGCCGAACAATGTCAGCCAGCGAGTGTGATTTTTAGTTGCAGCGTTCATGATGAAGATGCCTTCTTGAATTAACTGCTGCCAACGATAACGAAGTTAACATTTTCGCTGGTTCAAAAAGGCATGAAATGCATTCAGGACGGAATGAAATGCATCAGCGGCGGAATGAATGACATTGAAAAAAATGATTCCGCCGCTGAATATATTGCGTGATTAAAAGCGCGCGCTGACGCCCATGGTATACAGATAGTTTGCACCCGCCGCCATATTATCCACCTGCGAGAGCGCGGCATAGGCTGCCAGATGTGAATTCAGTAACATATCTGCCCCCACGGTCACACCCACCCAGTTGCCGTCCTGCGTCGTGGTCGGCATTCGGTTGAGGCCAGACTGCGCCTTCCACTGATTCTCGCCAAACTGCTGGTTATAGCTCACCTGCGCCCACGGGCGAATGCCCAGCCACGGGTGCGAATCCAGGCGCCAACCGAGGGTGCTTACGCTTGCGTGCCAGAGCGGGTCGGTCTGCGCACCGGCGCTGGCGGTATCGCCAAATTCATTCCACATAAAGCCCGGAGAGCCATCATAATGCCACGTCGCGACTGGCCCAGTGGTTATGCCCTCCGTCAGCGGGAAATTCCAGCCAACGCTCATCGTTTTGGTTGCATCAAGCGGCGTCGAGTCCGGCACATTCATATTCAGCCCCGAGCCAGTTTGCATGGCATCAATACGTTCCGCCAGAATGTCGTTGTACCGCGGTTGGTGATCGCTATCCCATGTATAGCGCTCGGCAGTATTACTTTGTGAGTCAGTCACGATATATTCCTGTTGCCAGGCATTCGCGTGTGGCGATACTAACATCCACACAAAAACCGACGCTGGCGCAGCACATCGCCAAAGGCCATTGCATTTCTTATTATTCATTAAGTGACTCCAGAAAGAGCCAATTTTGGCAGTTATTGTTATGTTTTCAGGGATAAAGTCCCCCTGTATTAACTATTGTCTCTTTATGACAGGCGTCAAGCGAAGTGCAGGGTTTTATTATTTCGACAAAAGCAGGGAGAAGAAAATGCAGCGCTGTGGTTGGGTAAGCCAGGATCCGCTTTACATCGAGTATCACGATACCGAATGGGGCGTACCCCAAAGAGATAACCAGAAACTGTTCGAGATGATCTGCCTGGAAGGCCAGCAGGCCGGACTTTCCTGGATAACCGTGCTGAAAAAGCGTGAAAACTATCGTCGTGCCTTCCACCATTTCGACCCGGCAAAGGTCGCCGCCATGACTGAAGAAGACGTCGAGCGGCTGGTGCTGGACGCCGGCATCATTCGCCACCGGGGTAAAATTCAGGCGATTATCGGCAACGCCCGCGCCTTCCTGGCGATGGAGGCCAGCGGTGAATCATTCAATGACTTCGTCTGGTCGTTTGTCGATAACACCCCGGTCGTCACTCAGGCCGCAACGCTGGGCGAAATCGCGACGTCGACGCCCGCCTCCGACGCGCTGTCAAAAGCGCTGAAAAAACGTGGTTTTAAATTCGTGGGCACCACCATCTGTTATTCCTTCATGCAAGCCTGCGGGCTGGTCAACGACCATGTGACCACCTGCTTCTGCCATCCTGGAGTTCAGCATGATCAGAAAATGGAACACTAAGCAGCTCGACCCTTTACTTGAGCTGTGGTTAGAAAGCACTACCTTTGCGCACCCGTTTATTAACGCCCAGTACTGGCAAGAGAGCTTAAGCATTGTGCGCGATGCCTACCTTCCCGCCGCGGAAACCTGGGTGTGGGAAGATGAGCAACAGCGTTTACAGGGATTCATCAGCGTTATTGAATCGCGCTTTGTCGGCGCACTGTTTGTTGCCCCGGAAGCCATCCGTCAGGGCATCGGCCATGCGCTGCTCAACGTCGTTAAACAGCACTTTGCCGATCTCAGCCTGGAGGTCTATCAAAAAAACAGCCGGGCGGTAAATTTCTACCACGCGCAGGGTTTTCGTATTGAAGACAGCGCGTGGCAGGAGGAGACCCGGCATCCCACGTGGATTATGCGTTGGCAGGCGGATCAAACGCCGTTAGCGTAAGCGCCGGCCCATCATATTTCTCGACCCATGCCAGCGCCGTGTTGCCGGCGCAGCCATTCCCCAGCCGCGAGCTGGGGATATCTTTGGTCAGAACGTTGACCGCACCGTTTTTGCAAATTCCGCCTTCCTCATGCGCGAAATCAGGCCACGCCCCTTCATGCAGGCACATCACGCCGGGCTTAATACCGTCACTGACAACCGCGCCAGCCAGCACCTGTCCCCGGTGGTTCCAGACGCGGACCAGATCGCCATCGGCAATCTGCCGTATCTTCGCATCCTGCGGATGGAGGGTAATCGGCTCACGCCCCGCCACCGCATAACGTTCACGCAGAGATGTATGGTTAAGCTGGCTATGAAGACGGTGCGCCGGATGCGCCGACAGCAACTGCAGCTGCCCGGGATGCGCGTTGCCATGCCATTCGTCCGGCTCCAGCCACATCGGATGCGGCGGACAATCGGCATACTGGAAGCTGGCAATACGCTCGGAGTAAATTTCGATTTTACCGCTCGGCGTTTTCAACGGATTGGCCTGCGGATCGGCGCGGAAGGCAGCAAAGCGAACAAAATCCGCGTTCTGCTCGCTTTCCGGCATTTCAATCAGCGCGTTATCCTGCCAGAAACGTGCAAATGGCGGCAGCGTCACCTGCTGGCTCGCGCCGCGCTGAGCGGCGATTCGGTAGAAGGTCTCCAGCCACTCCAGCTCGCTTTTCCCTTCGGTAAAGCGCGCCCGACCGCCCGACTCCCAGAGCTCAGACAGGTCGGCAAACACCGTAAAGTCGTCACGGGCTTCATCGCAGGGCGGCACAACCTGCTTCATCGGCACCAGGTGCTGGTTGCTGTAGTCGCCGGTCATGGTCAGGTCGTTGCGCTCAAAGGAGGTGGTGGCGGGCAGGACGATATCCGCGTGCCGTGCCGCCGCCGTCCAGTTGCATTCAGAAATCACCACCAGTTCAGGCTTCTGCCAGGCGCGAATCAGCCGGTTGGTATCCTGATGATGGGTAAAGTTGGCGCCGCCCGCCCACCAGACAAAGCGAATATCCGGGAAGTGGCGGTCCATACCGTTGTGCTGATACGGCGCGCCGGGGTTTTCCAGCGCTTCGACAATGCGTGCGACCGGGATTTTATCGACCGCATCAACGCCGCCCGGCACCGTGCCCTGCATTGAGCCCAGCACCGCCGCGCGCCGCGTCGGGTTGCCGCCGTTGGCGAAATGATACGACAGCCCAAAGCCGCCGCCCGGCGTACCAATCTGCCCCAGCATTGCCGCCAGCGTAACCAGCATCCAGTGCTTTTGCTCGCCGTACTGCTGGCGCTGCATTCCCCAGCCGGACATCAGCATGGTGGTGTTTTTATGGAAAACTTCTGCCAGTTCGCGAATTTTATCGGCATGAACACCACAAATGGCGGCTGCCCACTCGGCGGTTTTGGCTTCGCCATCGCCTTCACCCAACAGATATTGAGCAAATACCGGGAAACCTGCGGTATAACGCGTTAAAAAGTCGCTATCGTGCCAGTTATTGATCAGTAGCGTGTGGGCAATGCCGAGCATCAACGCCACGTCGGTGCCCATGTGCGGAGCGATCCACTCCATCGACTCGCCAAAGAAGTCGACGGTTTCCGAACGCATCGGATCGATACAGATCAGTCGCTTACCGCTCTGGCGCAGTTGTTCAAAATAAGGCAACCCCTGCTCGTCGGAAGCATTCCAGGCGATTTTCAGCGTATTCAGCGGGTTAGCACTCCATAACACCACCACGTCAGTATGTTCCAGCACCATGGGCCAGCTGGTTTGCTGCTGATACACCTCATTACCGCCCACCACATGCGGCATGATTGCCTGCGCGGCCCCGGTCGAGTAATCCCCCAGATGGCCGGTGTAGCCGCCCGCCAGGCTCATATAGCGCTGTAGCAGCGTCGCCGCCTTGTGCAATACGCCGTTAGAACGCCAACCGTACGAGCCGGCAAAAATCGACGCCGGGCCATAGGTTTCACGAATACGGCGATGCTGGCTATCGATCAGCGCGAGCGCGTCATCCCAGCTTACCCGCACAAACTCGTCCTGCCCGCGTAGTCCTTGAGGGCTATCCGGCGAGGCCAGGAAGCCTTTTCGCACCATGGGGTAACGCACACGGGTTTTACTGTGCACCTGATCGCGCACCACGCTTTGCAACGAATTGGTAAACGACGTTTGTAGCGCCCCGCGTGAGGAGAACACCTGCTCGCCATCGGTCTCGACAAGCATAGGGCCCCAGTGGGCTGCGGTTAAAACGGTATAGGGAGAAGATGACGTAGACAAATGGGCGCTCCTGCAGGTGGTGTCGGTTATGTTTTGCGCCATTCAATGTTACTTACAAATTTCAGAGAGTTCCCAAGAATTTTCAGCTATTTCGCCAGTCATAATGACGCGCCACCGTCGCTGTGGCGAAAAATAAGAATGTCATTAAGGAATTAAGATGAAAAAACGTGTATTTGCGATTGCTGCCATCGTGAGCGGCGCGCTGGCAATATCTGGCTGCACCACAAACCCTTACACCGGCGAGCGCGAAGTGGGTAAATCCGGTATCGGCGCGGGCATTGGCTCGCTGGTGGGCGCGGGCGTTGGCGCACTCTCGTCTTCCAAGAAAGATCGCGGTAAAGGCGCGCTGATCGGCGCAGCTGCGGGTGCAGCGCTCGGCGGCGGCGTGGGTTATTACATGGACGTGCAGGAAGCGAAACTACGCCAAAAAATGCAGGGGACCGGCGTCAGCGTCACTCGTAACGGTGACAATATCGTGCTGAATATGCCGAATAACGTCACCTTCGACAGCTCCTCCGCCACTCTGAAACCAGCCGGCGCCAACACCTTAACCGGCGTCGCTATGGTACTGAAAGAGTATGAGAAAACTGCGGTGAATGTTGTCGGCTATACCGACAGCACCGGTAGCCAGCAGCTCAACATGAAGCTGTCTCAGCAGCGCGCCGACTCGGTGGCCAGCTCGCTGATCACCCAGGGCGTCGCCGCTGCACGCGTGCGTACCACCGGTATGGGGCCAGCGAATCCTATCGCCAGCAACAGCACCGAAGAAGGCAAAGCGCAGAACCGTCGCGTAGAAATTACCTTAAGCCCGATGCAGTAATCTCATTGCCGGGTGGCCTCTCCACCCGGCAAAATACTTGATTAGACAGATTTTCGCGCTAAGGTGTTGTCACTTTCAGGCGAGAGACCTTCCCATGGCAAAATCAGCGCGCCCCACCATCAGCGATGTGGCAAAAGCGGCGAAAACCGGCAAAACCAGCATTTCCCGTTACCTTAACGGCGAGAAGCATCTGCTCTCCGACGCGCTGCTGGCCCGCATTGAAGCCGCTATTGCCGAGCTCGACTATCGCCCAAGCCTGATGGCCCGCAGCCTGAAGCGCGGGCGCACCCGTCTGATAGGCCTGATCATTGCCGATATCACCAACCCTTACTCCGTCAATGTGCTCAGCGGCATTGAAGCCGCCTGCCGCGAAAAAGGCTTCACCCCGCTGGTGTGTAACACCAATAACGAGGTGGACCAGGAGCTGCACTATCTTGATCTGCTGCGCAGCTATCAGGTCGAAGGGATTGTCGTCAACGCCGTCGGCATGCGTGAAGAGGGGCTGCAACGTTTGCAGCAGTCCGCGCTACCGATGGTGCTAATCGACCGTAAAATTCCGGACTTCGCCTGCGACGTGGTCGGACTGGATAACACTCAGGCCGCTACCACCGCCACTGAACACCTGATTGAGCAAGGATTTGAGGCGCTGCTGTTCCTCAGCGAACCGCTAGGCACCGTTAACACCCGGCGCGAACGCCTGAGCGCCTTCCGCGCCACGCTGGCCCGCTATCCCGGCGTCGTCGCCGAAAATGCCGAAGTGCCGCTGGCAGAGAACACTCAGCTTGATAACACGCTGCGTCAGTTCCACCAGCAGCACCGCGGAATGCGTAAAGCGGTGATCTCCGCCAACGGCGCGCTGACCCTTCAGGTTGCACGTTCACTCAAGCGCATCGGCCTGAACTGGGGCAGCGACATCGGCCTGCTGGGGTTTGACGAACTGGAATGGGCCGAACTGGCAGGCGTGGGCATTACCACCCTCAAGCAGCCGACCTGGCAGATTGGCTACGCCGCCGTAGAGCAGGTGGTGCGGCGCATTGAAGGGGCGGCGGATGCCATTCATGAGCAGGTCTTTTCCGGCGAGCTGATCGTGCGCGGTTCCACGGCCCGTTAATCTTCCTTCGTGATGGCGATCATAAATTCAACACAGTGAGATTTCCTTTGGAACCGATTCCATCTAGCGTATTAGACATAGCGTTAGATTCGGAGTCCCTATGCAAAGAAAAATTATGGTGGTCACTGCCGCTTATGGCCACGACGCGGTACGCAGCGCAGGCGGGCAAGCGGCCATGCTGCCCATCATCGCCGCTGCCGGAGCTGACGGCGTAGAAATCCGCCGCGAGATGTTTACCTCCGCAGAGCTTCAGACGCTGCCCGCGCTGGCATCGGCGATTCAATCATCCGGCCTGCAGGCCTGTTACTCCGCGCCCGAAGCGCTGTTTATGGCCGATGGTTCCCTTAATCCTCTGCTCCCCGCTTTGCTTCAGGAAGCCACCACGCTGCGTGCGCTGTGGCTGAAAGTGTCGCTGGGCCACTTTCGCCATACCGAGTCGTTCAACACGCTACGCGACTGGCTGGCAAGCAGCGGCATGAAACTGGTGGTCGAGAACGATCAAACGTCCTGTGGACGCCTGCCGCCAATGCAACGTTTCAACGCCGCCTGCCATATGCAGAAACTTCCCGTACAGCTCACGTTCGATATGGGCAACTGGCTGTGGGTCGGCGATACGCCAGAAGCGGCGGCGGAGCAGCTGGCGCCGTCCGTTGGTTATATCCACGTCAAAGCCGCCGTGCCGCATCACGACAGCTACCGCGCGGTTCCGCCCGATGAGGCCGACGCCCGCTGGCTGGCGCTGCTAAACCAGCTGCCGATCGATGTGCCGCGTGGCATTGAGTTTCCGCTGGAAGGGGCCGACCTGGCTGCGGTTACCCGCCGCTATGTCGAACTATTACGTAAGGAGTAAGCGATGAAACATTCCCTGGATGTCATCACCATCGGCGAAGCGATGGCGATGTTTGTGGCGACGCAAACCGGCGACGTGGCCGACGTGGAGCATTTTATCAAGCGCGTGGCGGGAGCGGAGCTGAACGTGGCCACCGGTCTGGCGCGCCTGGGGCTGAAGGTGGGTTGGGTCAGTCGCGTGGGCAACGATAGCTTTGGACGCTTTGTCCTTAACTCGCTGAAAAAAGAAGGTATTGATGCTTGCGGCGTCACCATCGACCCGCAGCATGCAACCGGCTTTCAGTTAAAATCTAAAGCCGAAAATGGAACCGATCCCATTGTGGAATACTTCCGCAAAGGCTCCGCTGCCAGCCATCTCTCCGTTGCCGATTATCACGATGATTACTTCGCCAGCGCCCGCCACCTGCACTTAAGCGGCGTGGCGGCGGCGCTCTCTGCCAGCTCTTATGCGCTGCTGGACCACACGGCCCGCACGATGAAAGCGCAGGGCAAAACCCTCTCCTTCGACCCGAACCTGCGTCCGGTGCTGTGGAAAAGCGAAGCGGAAATGGTGGAGAAACTCAACCAGCTTGCGTTCCAGGCTGACTGGGTTTTACCCGGTTTGAAAGAAGGCATGATTTTAACCGGACAGCAGACGCCGGAAGGCATCGCCGATTTCTATCTCAATCAGGGGGTGAAAGCGGTGGTGCTGAAAACGGGCGCTGACGGCGCCTGGTACAAAACAGCCTCCGGTGAACAGGGCAACGTTGCCCCGGTAAAAGTGGATAACGTGGTCGACACCGTCGGTGCCGGGGACGGTTTTGCCGTCGGCGTCATCAGCGCGCTGCTGGAAGGCCGCTCGCTGCATCAGGCCGTCACCCGAGGCAATAAAATTGGCGCGCTGGCCATTCAGGTTCAGGGCGACAGTGAAGGTTTACCCACGCGTGAAGCGTTAGGCGAATAACGTCACGTTACGATAGTGCCACCCTGTACCCTACATACAGCGGCGGCGAAGCGACAATAGAGGCAGGCCTATGAACAGCTCAACAAACGCAGCAAAACGTTGGTGGTACATCATGCCGATCGTGTTTATCACGTACAGCCTGGCGTACCTTGACCGCGCGAACTTTAGTTTCGCCTCCGCCGCCGGGATCACCGAAGATCTGGGCATTACCAAAGGGATCTCCTCCCTGCTGGGCGCCCTGTTCTTCCTCGGCTATTTCTTCTTCCAGATTCCCGGCGCCATCTACGCCGAACGCCGCAGCGTACGTAAGCTGATCTTTACCTGCCTGGTGCTGTGGGGCGTCTGTGCCTCGCTGACCGGGATGGTCACCAATATTCCGGCGCTGGCGGCAATTCGCTTTATTCTCGGCGTCGTCGAGGCCGCCGTCATGCCTGCCATGCTGATTTACATCAGCAACTGGTTTACGAAGTCGGAACGCTCACGTGCCAACACGTTTCTCATCCTCGGCAACCCGGTCACGGTATTGTGGATGTCGGTGGTATCGGGCTATCTGATTCAGGCGCTCGGCTGGCGCGAGATGTTTATTATCGAAGGCTTCCCGGCGGTCATCTGGGCCTTCTGTTGGTGGGTGCTGGTAAAAGATAAGCCATCACAGGTCGGCTGGTTGAACGAATCGGAAAAAGCCGCGCTTCAGGCGCAGCTGGAACGCGAACAGCAGGGAATTAAGGCCGTTCGCAACTACGGCGAAGCTTTCCGTTCACGGAATGTGATTCTGCTGTGCATGCAGTATTTTGCCTGGAGCATCGGGGTCTACGGTTTCGTACTGTGGCTGCCATCCATCATCCGCAGCGGCGGCGCGAACTTAGGGATGGTCGAAGTGGGCTGGCTCTCTTCCGTGCCGTATCTGGCCGCTACGGTGGCGATGATCGTGGTGTCCTGGGCCTCTGATAAATTGCAGAACCGCCGCCTGTTCGTCTGGCCGCTGCTGCTGCTTGCCGGTTTTGCCTTTATCGGCTCCTGGGCCGTCGGCGCCGATCACTTCTGGCTTTCTTATATTCTGCTGGTGATTGCCGGTGCCGCAATGTACGCCCCGTACGGCCCGTTCTTCGCCATCATTCCTGAGATGCTACCGCGCAACGTCGCAGGCGGGGCAATGGCGCTGATTAACAGCATGGGCGCACTGGGTTCATTCTTCGGCTCGTGGTTCGTCGGCTATCTCAACGGCGCTACCGGCAGCCCGTCGGCATCTTACATTTTTATGGGGATAGCGCTTTTTGCCTCAGTATGGCTAACTTTGATTGTTAAGCCTGCTCATAATCAATCGCTACCCGTTGGCGCACGCCACGCTTAAATTTAACTCACGGAGATTCGCATGAAGCCGTCCATTATTCTCTACAAAGCGTTACCTGACGATTTGCTACGTCGCCTGGAAGAACATTTTTCCGTTACCCAGGTACCTAACCTACGCCCGGAGACGGTGGCGCAACACGCTCAGGCATTCGCCAACGCGGAAGGTCTGCTGGGCTCAAGCGAAACCGTCAATACCGCCCTGCTGGAGAAGATGCCGAAGCTTCGCGCGACGTCCACCATCTCCGTGGGCTACGATAATTTTGACGTCGAGGCGCTCAACGCCCGTCGCGTACTGCTGATGCACACGCCGACGGTACTGACCGAAACGGTCGCCGACACGGTGATGGCGCTGGTACTCAGCTCCGCCCGTCGAGTGGTCGAAGTGGCCGAACGGGTGAAGGGCGGTGAGTGGACGAAGAGCATCGGGCCGGACTGGTTTGGTATCGATGTACACCATAAAACACTCGGGATTGTCGGCATGGGCCGCATCGGGATGGCGCTGGCACAGCGTGCCCATTTCGGCTTCAATATGCCGATTCTCTACAACGCACGCCGTCGCCATGAGCAGGCAGAGGAACGTTTCAACGCTCGCTACTGCGACCTCAACACACTGCTGGATGAAGCCGATTTTGTCTGCCTGATCCTGCCGCTGACCGATGAAACGTACCATCTGTTCGGCGCCGAGCAGTTTGCCCGCATGAAGTCCTCCGCCATCTTTATCAACGCGGGCCGTGGCCCGGTGGTTGATGAGAAGGCGCTGATCTCCGCGCTGCGTAACGGCGATATCCACGCCGCCGGTCTGGACGTGTTCGAGCAGGAACCGCTGCCAGCCAGCTCCCCGCTGCTGAAGATGCCCAATGTCGTCGCCCTGCCGCATATTGGCTCCGCAACGCACGAAACCCGCTACAACATGGCGGCCTGCGCGGTCGATAACCTGATTGATGCGCTGCAAGGGAAGGTAGAGAAGAACTGCGTGAACCCGCAGGTGCGATAAGTTCCGAAATGATGCCATCGCGCAACGATGGCATCATGATTTAAAACTCAGGTCGCAGATTTATTCTTTTCACACGCTACAGTAGTCCTTCACCTGGAGGGAAGGATGAATATTTTCAACATTTTGCGTGATGTCCCCTTACATAAAACGGAAGTATCAATACTCGACTATATTCAAAATAATACCGAGCGCTGTCTGCGTGAAGGCATACGTTCGGCGGCGACGGCCTGTCACAGCAACCCCTCCACGCTCGTTCGGTTGGCCAAGAAACTGGGTTACAGCGGCTGGCTGGAAATGGTTTACTTTATAAAATTCAATATTGCGCAGCCTCGGCTGGAACTCACCAACGATCGCAACTTTATGCATATTGAGCCAGCCAATAAAATCCATGATCTTTTCGCGCTGATAGAAAATGCAAAGTTACTTATCCACGGCAGCGGGTTTTCGCAGTTGGTCGCTCAGTATGTTTACAATAAATTTCTGGTTACCGGCGTTAATGCCAGCCTCTCGTTGTGGCCTGATTACGAAATTCTGGAGCAAAAAACGGCAACGCCGTGGGAGTGCATCTGGATAATCTCAAAATCGGGAAGGAGCACATCGACCTTAAACTGGCTGAACGCCTTAAAAAATAAAAACATCAAACTGGTCTGTTTTACCGGCGATCATAACAGCCCGCTTGCGCAGGCTGCGGATATTGCGTTTATCATTCATGATCCGCAAAAATTTGATGACGATATCTACTGGTCAAACCCGTTTTTCGGCTACTGCATTCTGGCCTTTGAACAGTGCCTGAAGCAGTGGTTTGATGACAAGAATCAACGCGCTCTGGCGCTATCCTGAGCCAAAAAGTCGCGTAATAAAACGGAAAATCGATATTCACTGGCCGTCGGGAGCGCAGAGTAAACCGGATTAGCAAAGAAGACCGTACGCCCCCCTTCCCGAGCTTCCAGACGGAATACATCAGCAACACCGGGCACCACCGTATAGTCATAAGATTGACAATACAACTCATGAATACACTCACCGTTGCGTATCATCCTCCACGTCAGCGGGCGCTCGGTACATTCTGCCTGAAAAGTGACCGGCCCGCTGACCCGGCTGCCCGGAAACACAGACACCCCGCTGTGAAGCATGTTCAGCGCACAGGTCACGTTATGGCTAATCAGGGTTCGACCGGACCGCAGCCCCTGAAGAAGTGCATCCAGGCACAAACCTTCACAGTAAATCGACACTCGTGGCAGCCCCAGCGGATAGCTGCCCTGCGCTCCAGGTTTATGAGCATCGCTCCCGCCGGAAGCAAAGATTTTCAGCCCTTTTGACCATAAAAAATCAAAAAAGCGAATGGCCTTTTCATTATCAATCGGCTGGTCAGCAAGATGCGGGGCGTTAATCACCTCAAGCAGATGAACCGAGCGCAAATCAAACTCATGCCCCAGGCTGATACCTTCAGCAAAAGGATGGTTGATAGAAATCACGTTTCCCGCCCGAGCGAGATCGGTGTGCAGCCGTGAGATGAAATCGGTGACGTTGATACCGACTTCGCAATACTGGCTATAATCAATGAGTTGCTTAACTCCGAAAACGTTGTAGTGCAGCTCATTATCAAACGTCAGTTCGGTAGCGGGGATAATAAGAGGCCGACAGTCAGGCACAAAAGTTGTAACAATGGAGTGGTCGGTGATGGCCAGAAAATCCATCTGCCGCTGTTGTGCAACATGCAGAACGTCGTCCAGCGCAACGCGACCGTCTGAATAGAGAGTATGAGCATGGAGATCGCCGTGATACCAGCGGCGCTGTGGATTAACAACGCTATCAAACGGCTGGTTTAACACATCAATTTGCGGCTTGCCACTCCCCGTGATGGTGGCAGGAACGCAGTTGATATCAATGGCGGCTTCGCCCAGCAGCGTCCCCGGTTTCACCACAGTAAACTGCCACTCTCCGCCAGCTATCGGCCCCGGTACGGTTAAATTCGCCTCATCGCTGATAACCTGGCGCAAGCAGTAGTGCTGGATTCGCGATTTCCAGGTGAACAGCGCCCGAAGGCGCTTTGTCGGATCCTTAACGAGCAGGAAGAAATGTTCAAACGGCCCGTTAACTAACGTGATGTGAATGTCGCAGCCCGCCGGAACCTCCACTACCGAGGTGTGAACTTCACAGGTTTGCTGCGTAAAGCGATAGGTCAAACGCATTTTCATGCCTCCAACAGCTCTCTGACCTCAACGGCGATTCGACAGACATCAGGGCCATAAACAACCTGCACCCCATTCTTGCCGACGCGGACCACGCCCATCGCGTTCAATTCGTTTTTCCAGTGCCGATCGTCGGCGATCAGCTCAACGTTGTGCAGGATCACCCGCAGGCGAGAGATACAGTTATCCACCTCAACAATATTTTCCTGCCCACCTAGCGCGGCAATAATCTCTCCGGCAAGCCCATTGGCCGGGGATGCGCGGCCTTTATCAAGCTGAGGAGCGACTCCCTGCGCGTTCTTTTCGTTGTAATCCTTTTTACTGTAGAGTTTGATATCACCGTCATCTTCGGCTTCGTCGCGCCCCGGCGTTCTTATATTAAAGTACTGAATACACAGCCTGAAAATAAGATACGACACGATAAAGAAAATCGGGAACAGGTAAAGGAATGGCCACATATTGAGTTTTTCAGGGCGGAAGATGAAGGGGATCCAGTCCTTAATATTCCCCTGATACACCGACACCTGACAAAATTCGGCGAGTACCTCACCAATGGCCGCTAACGGTGCGTACACCAGAAAATAGAGCCATGGTGCAATAAACAAAAAGGTGAACAGAATTGGTTCGGTAATACCGAATACAATCGTAGAAACCACCACCGAGATAAGCAGCGCCGCCACTTTTTTCTTATTTTCCGGGCGAGTGGTGTGATACATCGCCAGCGCAATGCCGGGATAAATGGCGAAGTTAATGATCGCGTTGCCGCCCATAAATGCCCGTACCAGCAACTTTCCTGGCTCCGAAGAGGCCAATTGGGCCATCTGAATCGCGGAAGTACCGGAAACAATTACTCCGTCGACCACCGTGGAGCCCCCAAGCTCAGTCCAGCGGATAGGTAACGACAGCAAAGGATGCATACCAAATGGGATCAGAATTTCATTAACGAAGCGGTAAACAAACGTACCAATTAAGCCAGAATCATGCACAAAGCCAGCAAAATTCCCGAGCACATGACCAACAAACGGCCAGCAGAAAAAGAAAAAGATCCCCAATGCGCCACCAGCAAGCAGCGACAGGATTGGAACAGTACGGGTACCGGAGAAGAAAGAGAGGATGACCGGCAGCTTCGTATTATAGAAACGCGCGTGTACCGCCGCGATACTGAACCCCACAGCAAGGCCGCCAAACACCCCGGTTCGATAGGTAAAATAGCCCAACTCAGTGGTAAACAATGCGGCGGATTTCGTCGCCTGAATGGTCGACTGCCCTTGTGAAACAAAACTGCTAATCGTTGTGTTATCGACGCTCAACCCATGGTTTTTTAACAGGATAGATATCGTCGTCAGCATCGAGATATAAGCAACCATGGCGGAAAATGCAGCCCAGCCATTTTCTTTTCTTGATAAAGAGAACGCGACACCCACAGCGTAGAGAATACCAAGGTTCTTAAAAATAACGTCGCCGAGCCCTTTTACTACGCTGAAAAATTTAAAGAAAAATGAATGCGACCAGCTATCCCAATGCCCTCCCAGTGAGTTAATTGTAACTTCCGAGGTCAGCGCACCGCCGACGCCTAATAGCAGCCCGCCAATCGCTACCAGAGAAATGGGAACCAACATCGCCTTGCCGTAGGTTTGTAGTTTTTCTTTCATTTCTATCCCTGTTACTCAGTCGTCAACTCAGAATTCTCTTCGCGTGTTACCCAAAATTGTGCGGGCTGCCTGATATGGCACATTAATGCCAGTGCAGATATTGAGGATCGTCCAAATAGGCATGCACCAGCTTCGTCGCCAGGCACCATGAACCAATTAAGGGATGCGCCATTAACGCTCTCACCGCCACATCGCGGTTTTGCGTCATAATGGCTTCAACGGCCAGCCGCTCATACTCCTTCACGCAGGAAATCATGTTCTTCTGCGCCTGCGGCACTTCACGCGGCTTAACGGGCGTTAACCCCTGGCTGCTCAAATCACAGCTGATTTCAATCACATCGTCTGGACGTAAGAAATCAAGTGTCCCGTTATTGGTTAACGACACCACAATGCGTTTGGACTGCGAACTGTTTACGGCCTCCAGAATATCCAGCGCCACACCGGCATAACCGCCGGTATCCGGCTCTTCAATAAACTGGGTTAATGTTAATGGCGTACGTGGGTGCGGTTTTTCCTTCTGAGATTCACTCTGCATATAGCTATTTTCACGACAGAGATAATGCTGCATCCAGATATCAAATGCCTGTTCCGGATGTTGCTTTACATCAATGGTCTGCAACGCTTCCCGCATTTGCTGATTAATACGAGCAATTTGTTCGCCACGAGTCTCGGCGGCATTTTGAATAGCGTCTAAGGCTTCCTGTCGATAATAGTAATAATAGAGGTACTCATTTAGCAGTTGATTATCGCATTGCGCGACCAGGTCAGGAGAAAAATACTGCATCGTGGTTTTTTCATACAACGCGGGGGTTTTCGCGAGCGTAGCCGAAACGGACACACCATCCACCGTGATATTGCTAAACCAGGAGAAATGGTTTAACCCATAGCACTCGACCTGCACTGCGGATTCATCACACCCCAGAATTTCAGGCAGTTCGCGAATAAGTTCAGATGGCGCATCACAAATACCATATACACGACGTTTGAATCCGGACTTAATAATGGCTTCGGTTACCATACCGGATGGATTCGTGAAGTTAAACAAGATGGCGTCTTCGGCTGCCAGTTCTTCAATCATCCGACAGTAGCCCAGAATTGCAGGGATGGAGCGTAACGCCATCGCAAAACCGGCGGCTCCCGTGGTTTCCTGGCCTAAGGTATTATGCGATAGGGCAATCCGTTCATCACGCACCCGGCTTTCATCACCGCCGACGCGAAGCGTCGTAATAATATAATTCGCATTTCTGATAGCACTTTGCGGATCCTGAGTAAGTGAAAAATGAATATCCGGACGGATCACGCGAAAAACGTGTTGAGCGATTTCGCCAAAGGTCGCCAGATTTTCCGTTGAATTATCAAGGAACACGACCTCAGTCAGGTTAATACGATGCGCATTCCATGCCAGAGATTTTGCGAGGAATATCGACCTGACGCCGCCGCCACCAATAACGGTTAATTTCATACAAGCTCCAATGCTATTTCATTCTCATTTTTGATTGAACGTTATTCTCAGGACATTATTCACATCAGAAATCAATTAAGGAAATAATTGGCAAGACAAATACTAATGAAAGAGAATATCCAATAACGCACACATTGAATGGGTTATAGCAATGCAAAATTGAAAATGGAATAGAGGAGGGAAAATAGGTACAAACTGTCGGCCAATGCAAACCCGTTTCATATTGGAGACAATAAAAAGCCCCTCATACCGTCAGATATGAAGGGCCTGAAGTCGTTCAAACGTTATTTAGTGGCGTTCACTGCCGCCGTCCACGTCTGGCTAAAGGCCTGGTGCTGTGCCGCAAGCGGGCCAATCAGCGAGTTATACTGGCTGGCTTGCTGTGACGTCGGGAACTGGATACCGTTTGCCACGAAGCTCACCTGCGTGCCCTGCTGAGCAACAAAGTCGCCAACCTGCACCAACTGCTGAGTGAAGACCTGCGCGGCAGGGATCAGCGGCTCCAGCGCCTGCGACGGGGCGGTAACCACTTTGCTATAGACCTGATCGAAGACCGGCTTCAGATCGTCCGCCTGCTTCAGCGCAGCGTGCGCGGCATCAGCCTGCATTTTGGCGTTTTGCAGCTGCTGGCTCAGTACGCCCAGCGAACCATTTGCCTGACGCAGCGGCTCACGCTGGGTCATGTAATCCTGCGGTACGCGAATAGCGTTCACGCTATCAACAACCGGACGCAGACCCGCGTCCATCGCCTGACTCACCTGCTGTGAATAGCCATAAATGACGGCGTAATCGGACACAAACGGACCGAATTGTTTTTTCTGGTCAGCGGTCAGCGTTGGCAGGCGTTCACCGCCACGCATTACTGTATTCTGCAGGAAATCGACGAATGCTTTACGCTGATCGCCTTCCTTATCAAAACACCCACTCAGGCTAACAACCATCAACAACGCCGCAACAGGCGCAAACCAGCGAGAGCAGGACTTTCCTGTCGCCATTTTCTTACTCCTTCAGCCAAAAAAAGCGCAAACCGGCACACGCGTGCCTGACGGTGACAAGGATAGTCCAGAGCCGCGCCGCAAGATACCTTTTTCATGCGTTCCCCTGTCGTTCGGTAGAAATGTTAATAAGCTGTTGCATTCATCACATTTATGGCAATGAAACCAGATAAGAAAAAGCACTCTAATATAATGATATTAAATAACTTTTAGTTAAATCAGCGTTTCCTCGTGGGCACAGGGAACGATAATCGCACACTTCCGCCGGGCGGCACGTTGTGGGAAGGCCGGGTAAGTGATTTGATTAAATGAACGATTAACGACAATACGTTCGATAATCGCCCAAACACCTCATTACCCGTGAGAGAGACAAGAGGATAAACCCGCTCTCTGACAACGCTTAGCAGGAATTACCGCATGACAACACAGACAACAACGGATATTCAGGCTTTTATCAACCGCCATCCTTTCTCAAAGTACCAGTGGATGATACTGGTGCTGTGCTTTGTGACCGTCGCTATGGATGGATTTGATACCGCCATTATCGGCTTTATTGCCTCTGACCTGGTACAAGAATGGGGCGTGCAGAAGTCCGATCTCGGCCCTGTAATGAGCGCCGCGCTAGTTGGTCTCGCCGTGGGCGCATTAACCGCAGGCCCAATGGCTGACCGTATCGGCCGTAAAAAAGTGCTGGTCCTGTCCATTCTGGTCTTTGGCGGCTTCAGTTTAATTACCGCGTTCGCCACCTCGCTGACGCAACTGACCGTCCTGCGTTTCTTAACCGGCCTGGGGCTGGGGGCTGCAATGCCTAACGCCGCGACGCTGATGAGCGAATACGCACCGGAACGCCGCCGCGCGCTGCTGGTCAACCTGATGTTCGTCGGCTTCCCGATTGGCTCCTCAATGGGTGGTTTTATCTCCGCATGGCTGATCCCACACTATGGCTGGCAGAGCGTGCTGATTCTCGGTGGCGTGATGCCGCTGGCGCTGGCCGTAGCGCTCATCTTCCTGCTGCCGGAGTCCGCGCGTTATCTGGCGGTAAAAAATCAGCCTCAACAACAGATAGCCCGTATTTTGCGCCGTATCGCGCCGTTACCTGACAACACCCACTTTGTGTTGCGGGAGGCCGGCCAGGTGAAGGAGCAATCCGCGCTGGGCGTGATTTTCTCCCCACGCTACCTTGTGGGCACCATCATGCTGTGCCTGACCTACTTCATGGGGCTGCTGATTTTCTATCTGCTGACCAGCTGGCTGCCGCTTCTCATCCGCGAAACCGGCGCGACCCTGAGCCAGGCTTCGGTGATTACCGCTCTGTTCCCACTGGGTGGCGGTATTGGCGTGCTGGTACTGGGCGCGCTGATGGACAAAATTAACCCGAATAAGGTGGTGGCAGTAGGATATCTGCTGACCGGCGTCTTTGTCTGCCTGGTAGGTTTCTCAACCAGCAGCCTGGTGCTGATGGGCGTGATGGTGTTTATCGCCGGCACCATCATGAACGGCGCGCAGTCTTCAATGCCCGCGCTGGCCGCTGGATTCTACCCAACGCAGGGGCGCGCCACCGGCGTCGCCTGGATGCTGGGACTGGGTCGCTTCGGGGGGATTCTTGGCGCTTTCAGCGGCGCATTCCTGATGCAGGCCGAACTGTCCTTTAAAACCATTTTCGCTCTGCTGGCTATCCCGGCTGTGCTGTCCGCGATTGCGCTGATGATCAAACACGTGGCCAGTAAACGTCAGCAGAATCAAGGTGCCAGTGGCCCGGCATCGCTGCCGGGGTCGGCGCAAAAAGTCTAATTTTTACCCCGGCAGCCAGTCTGCCGGGGTTTCATGACGCTTTTTTACAAACGCCCATCTAAGCCTAAGTCTACCTATTTATCAGTATATTAGCGTGATTTTGATCGCCGAATGTTCCCGGTCCGTTGAAAAATATGGGCAGATAACGTTTGCTTTTAAGACCTGAAGTATGCGTTAATGCCTCCACGGTTTGACATACAGACCACAAAGCAGTTGAGTAAAGCAGTTCCCTTCAAGGTTATCCATTGGTACCCCTCGTAGCGACATTTCCTTTACGCTTTAAATTCTGTAAAGCATGCCATATCGCCGTAAGGCTCACTTAATTTTTAAAGGTAATTTCTATGTCCGGTAAAATGACTGGTATCGTAAAATGGTTCAACGCTGACAAAGGTTTCGGCTTCATCACTCCTGACGATGGCTCTAAAGACGTGTTCGTACACTTCTCTGCTATCCAGAACGATGGCTACAAATCTCTGGACGAAGGTCAGAAAGTTTCCTTCACCATCGAAAACGGCGCTAAAGGCCCGGCAGCTGGCAACGTAACTTCTCTGTAAGTTCACGCCGCTAAGAATTATAAATCCCTGCCTTATGGCGGGGATTTTTTTATTTATAACGCCGTAAAAATCCAGCCGCTCTCTTGCCACGTCAGGCTGTGTGTCAGCCGCAACCCCTGTAAAAACGCCTCATCGTGCGACGCCACAATCATCGCGCCGGGAAACCCCGCTAACGCCGCCTCAATCGCCTGCACCGATGCCAGATCGAGATGGTTGGTGGGCTCATCCAACAGCAAAAGCTGCGTCGATGCCCGACGCCACAACACACAAGCCAGCGCCGCCTTTAAGCGTTCGCCGCCGCTCAGCGCCGCCAGCGGCAGATTAACCTTATCAGCGCCCAGTTGAAGCTGTGCCAGCCGGGTCCGCAACGCGCCCTCCTCCAATGGCGTTTCTCCCGCCCGCAGATGCGCCATGACGGAGAGTGAAAGATCCAGTTGGGTAAGATGTTGATCCAGCCAGGCCGTATTCACCGATAGCTGACAACACCCGCTCAGCGGTGGCGCCAGTCCCATTAGCGTTTTCAGCAACGTCGTTTTTCCACAACCGTTGGGGCCGCGAAGCGCCACACGCATCGGGCCGTCCAGCCGCCAGTTGAGAGGCGGCGTCGACGAATGAGCCAATTGCAACGACTCCAGCACCAACACCTGCTTGCCCGCCGCCACCTGGCTTCCGGGTAGGGTAAACATGACCGGAGCGTCGTCTTCCACACGCTCTCGCGCCTGTGTCACCGCATCATTAAGCGCCACATGTTGCTGCCGATGCTGATTGAGCAACGTGCCAGGCCTCTCGCGTGCCGCGCCTTTGTACTTTACGCGTTCAAAAGAAGCGATATTCAGGCTATCTACGGTACGCAGGGTTTTCGCCGAACGCCGCTGGCAATCATCATGCTCCTTTTGCAAACGCGCCCGAACGCGACGGCGTTCGGTTCGGGCATGATCCAGCGCCGCACTCGCCGCCGCCTGTTCAGTATCACGCTGCTGCTGATAATCCGCATAGTTGCCGCCGTAGCTGCGTAGGGCCGAAGCCGTCAGTTCAAGGATACGCGGCATTCGTGCCAGAAGTTCGCGATCGTGGCTGGCGATAAGCGCACCGCCTCGCCACTCATCAAGCTGGCGGTAAAACCACTCGCGCCCGGAGCGATCGAGGTGGTTGGTCGGTTCATCGAGGAGTAAATAGTCCGCACCCGAGGTAAACGCCGCGCAGAGCAGCGCTTTCACCCGTTCGCCGCCGCTTAGCGAAATCGCAGGACGCATCGGGTCAAAGCCGCCCAGCCCCGCCGCCTGAAACGCGGTGTTCAGGCGTTCGGGCAGATCCCAATAGCCATCGAGTAGCTCAACATCTTCGGCCTGCCCGTTGCCGCTCGCCATACGTTGCAACGCGGCAAAGTGCATGTCATAGCCGAGCAGCATAGACAGCGTCGTCTCAGCGGTTATGGCATGTTGCTGCGCCACATATGCCCATGAAGAGAGTGACTCAATATGTCCCTCAGAAGGGAGATCTTTACCCGCTAGCAGGCGCAGTAAACGGGTTTTACCCACGCCGTTACGCCCGACCAAGCCGCACCGCGACCGCTCCAGCGACAGATTCAGCGGGCCAAAAAGAGTATCGCCCGTCGCAAACTGACAGGTGACTTGATGCAAAATAAAAGAAGGGGATTGCGCACAATGGGCCATAAGCACTCCTGAGTGAAATCAATAACTCCCCTGCCCGTGGCGTGTGCCCGGCAAGGATTCGAATTCAGCAGGTGTGTTTGTCCATTTTCAGTGTGCCTCAGTGAGACGAGGGATTCGTCGCGGCAAAGGATAAACGTATTGCCCGGTGGATTTCAAGACTATTTTTTATTCAGCATGCGATACGTAAAGAAAAAGCCTCCCGCATGCAGGAGGCTTTTATATTATTTAGCTCAATCTAATCGGGTGCATTGAGAATGCATCACACCGTCAGAATGGCGGGGATAATCCCCGCCATAAGCCCTTACTGTTTAATATCACAGGCTAAAGATGCCGCTAATTCAGTATGGCCTTGCTTAATATGCAATTCACATAATGAATCACGAACCATCCAGGTAAATAATAGAATAGTGAGACATATCACTATTAAACTATACAACATAGATTTTTGCGGCATCCCTCGCCCCCTGTATTGATTTTCAACAAGTAAGAGGCTACCCTTATGGTGTTCAGGCATAGAGGCGGCCTCATTCTGATTTAGAGTCAGGTGGGGCTTTTCTCTGTTTGCCTTTCGATGAATACCTGAGACAAACAGTCTCAAGCACCCACCGGCATTCTACCTTAAAATAAGCACAGACTTATTTTGATGTATTCCTAAAATTTTTCTCACTTATCAATGCAACAATATTTAATATAGCCCAGACAATTATTAATGGTTCACATAATAAAAAAATAGACATAAAAAAACCTGCCATCTGGCAGGTTTTTATTTAACGCTTTCGTGTTACTGGAGCAGCGAAATATCCGCTACACGCAGGAACAGTTCGCGCAGTTTTTCGAGCATAGAGAGACGGTTAATACGCAGATCTTTGTCTTCGACGTTTACCATCACTTTCTCAAAGAAGGCATCGACCGGCTCACGCAGCTCTGCCAGCTCTACCAGCGCTTCCTGGTAACGCCCTGCGGCGAAGACCGGCTCCAGCTTATCGCGCAGCACCACAACCTGCATCGCCAGCGCAATCTCTTCCGGCTCTTTCAGCGTCGCAGCGTTCACGCGCTCGTTCAGCGTCTCGTCGGACTTCGCCAGGATGTTGGATACACGTTTGTTGGCTGCTGCCAGCGCAGATGCAGCCTCTAAAGTACGGAAGTGAGACACCGCCTTCATACGCGCATCAAAGTCTGCCGGACGAGTCGGACGACGCGCCAGCACGGCCTGAATGGTGTCGACGGTGTAGCCCTGATCCTGATACCAGGCGCGGAAGCGGCCGAGCATGAAGTCGATAACATCATCAACAACTTTGCCGTTGGTCAGCTTATCACCATACAGACGTACCGCTTCTTCGGTGAGGGTCTGCAGATCCAGATTGAGGCTCTTCTCAACGATGATACGCAGCACACCCAGCGCGGCACGACGCAGCGCAAACGGGTCTTTGTCGCCTTTCGGATGCTGGCCGATACCGAAGATACCCGCCAGGGTATCCATCTTGTCAGCAATCGCCAGCGCACAGGCTACCGGGTTAGACGGCAGGTCATCACCGGCAAAGCGCGGCTGATACTGCTCGTTAAGCGCCACAGCTACATCTTCCGCTTCACCATCGTGACGCGCGTAGTGCATACCCATCACGCCCTGAGTGTCGGTGAACTCGAAGACCATGTTGGTCATCAGGTCACACTTAGACAGCAGGCCCGCACGAGTGGCGTGGTTCACGTCAGCGCCAATCTGGCCGGCAATCCAGCCTGCCAGCGCCTGAATGCGGTCAGTCTTGTCGCGCAGGGTACCCAGCTGTTGCTGGAACAGCACGGTTTGCAGACGCGGCAGGTTATCTTCCAGACGCTTTTTACGGTCGGTATTGAAGAAGAACTCGGCATCCGCCAGACGCGGACGAACGACCTTCTCGTTACCGGAGATAATCTGGGTCGGATCTTTCGATTCGATGTTCGCGACGAAGATGAAGTTCGGCAGTAGCTTGCCCGCGTTGTCGTAAACCGGGAAGTACTTCTGGTCGCCCTTCATGGTGTACACCAGCGCTTCCGCCGGTACCGCGAGGAATTTCTCTTCAAACTTCGCCGTCAGCACCACCGGCCATTCCACCAGCGAGGTGACTTCTTCCAGCAGGCTTTCACTCAGGTCAGCAACACCGCCAATCTTACGAGCCGCTTCTTCGGCGTCCGCTTTGATTTTGGCTTTACGCGCCTCGTAGTCAGCCATCACCTTGCCGCGTTCCAGCAGAATTTGCGGATACTGGTCTGCATTGTCGATAGTGAACTCAGGCTCGCCCATAAAGCGGTGGCCGCGAATAACGCGATCGGACTGAATACCCAGGATAGTCGCCGGAATCACTTTATCGCCCAGCAGCAGGGTCACGGTGTGCACCGGACGCACGAAGTGTACGTCGTTTGCGCCCCAGCGCATCAGCTTAGGAATGGGCAGCTTAGCCAGTGAGTTGGCAATCATGTTCGGCAGCAGCGCTTCGGTGCTTTCACCTTTAACGTGTGCGCGATACAGCAGCCATTCGCCTTTGTCAGTGGTCAGACGCTCGGCCTGATCGACGGTGATACCGCAGCCGCGCGCCCAACCTTCAGCCGCTTTGCTCGGTTTACCTTCGGCGTCGAACGCCTGGGCAATTGCCGGACCGCGTTTTTCGACTTCGCGATCCGCTTGCGCAGCCGCCAGATTTGCCACTTTCAGCGCCAGACGGCGCGGCGCAGCAAACCATTCAACTTTACCGTGCGCGAGGCCAGCGTTATCCAGCTCTGCGGTCACGTTTGCCGCAAAAGATTCCGCCAGGTTACGCAGTGCTTTCGGTGGCAGCTCTTCAGTGCCGATTTCCACCAGGAAAGTATTCTCAGACATGGCCGCCTCTTATTTATTCTTGTTGCACATCGGGAAGCCAAGGGCTTCACGGGAAGCGTAGTAAGCTTCTGCCACTGCTTTGGTCAGGGTGCGAATGCGCAGGATATAGCGCTGACGCTCGGTGACGGAGATGGCTTTACGCGCATCCAGCAGGTTAAAGCTATGGGCAGCCTTCAGAATACGCTCGTAGGCAGGGAGCGGCAGCGGGTTTTCCAGCGCCAGCAGCTGCTGGGCTTCTTTCTCATACTGCTCAAAGCAGGAGAACAGGAAGTCGACGTCGGCGTATTCGAAGTTATAGGTGGATTGCTCCACTTCGTTCTGATGGAACACGTCGCCGTAGGTGGTTTTACCCAGCGGGCCGTCGCTCCAGACCAGGTCGTAAACGCTGTCTACGCCCTGAATGTACATGGCCAGACGTTCCAGACCGTAGGTAATTTCCCCGGTTACTGGTTTACATTCCAGACCACCGACCTGCTGGAAGTAGGTGAACTGCGTCACTTCCATGCCGTTCAGCCACACTTCCCAACCCAGACCCCAGGCACCCAGCGTCGGGTTTTCCCAGTTGTCTTCCACGAAGCGAATATCGTGGATGGTCGGATCCATACCCAGCTCTTTCAGCGATCCGAGGTACAGCTCCTGAATATTTTCCGGAGACGGCTTAATCACCACCTGGAACTGGTAGTAATGCTGTAAGCGGTTCGGGTTTTCGCCATAGCGGCCATCGGTTGGACGACGGGACGGCTGCACGTAGGCAGTTGCCATCGGTTCTGGCCCCAACGCACGCAGGCAGGTCATGGGGTGAGAGGTGCCCGCGCCAACTTCCATGTCCAGTGGTTGAACAATGGTGCAGCCCTGACGAGCCCAGTAATCCTGTAAGGTCAGGATCAGGCCCTGGAAGGTCCTGGTATCAAACTTTTGCATATGATTTCGTGCTGGATACGTGTGGATTTAAAGGAAGGAGTCAGTATACCCGCTGGCTGCGAGATATACAGTATGAAACGGGGTTGTTTAGGGAAAATTGGGAAAAACAGGCCGGATTTTGCTGCTACCAGGCCTGTTTTAACGCATTGAGAGGTGTAAAAAGCCGCCGTCCGAGTCGAATGAACAGACAAAACTCTCATTACGTGCCGTATAGCCACGCAGCTCATAGCTGCCCTGGAAACGTTCAAATCCAGTCACGTCTATCTTTTGCGCCGCCGTATTATAACGTGCCGCCGCGTTGTCTTTGCAGAGCTGCTCCATGCTCAGCGAGCGCGCTGGATTGATTTTCGCGCTTTGCGTTTTTTGCGCCACCGGCGGTTCAGCCGACGAGCATCCCGCCAGCAGAATTAGCACCAACAAAGCAGAGAGAGACTTCATCATCATTATTTATCTTACCGGGCTGTTATTTTAGGCTGTACCCTTTCACACTTCCGCATTGTGCGAATCTCACCAAAACTCCACAAGCACAGAGTGCAAAACTCAGAATTATCCAGTGAAATAGCGGCTGCGGCAGCGTGGTCAGAATATATTTATAGCGGAGATTAGGGCATCTGATGCAAGAAAAAATTAGCTGGATTGATAACTTACGCGGTATTGCCTGCCTGATGGTGGTGATGATCCATACCACGACCTGGTTTGTGACCCACCCACACGACATCAGCCCGCTCAGCTGGGATCTGGCTAACGTTCTGAACTCTGCCTCGCGCGTTAGCGTACCGCTGTTTTTTATGATCTCCGGCTACCTGTTTTTTGGCCCGCGCAGCGCACAGCCGCGCCATTTCCTGCGCATTGCGCTCTGCCTGGTGTTCTACAGCGCGCTCGCGCTACTCTTCATTGCCGCCTTTACCCATATCAACCTTGAGACATCGCTGAAGAACCTGATGCAAAAGCCGGTTTTCTACCATCTGTGGTTTTTCTTCGCCATCATGGTGATTTATCTGGTTTCACCGCTGATTGAGGTCAAAGCCATCAGCGGCAAAATGCTGTTAGCGCTGATGGTAGTCATCGGTATTGTCGCGAACCCAAACACGCCGCCACTCAAAACCGACGGCGCAACCTGGCTGCCGGTGAACCTGTACATCAACGGCGATACCTTTTACTACGTGCTTTATGGCCTGCTTGGCCGAGCGCTTGGCATGATGGAGACCAGCCGCAAGGGGCTGACGTGGATCTGCGGCCTGCTGTTTGCCGCCGGAGTCGGCATTATTTCGCGCGGCACGCTGCATGAGTTGCAATGGCGCGGTAACTTTGGCGACACCTGGTACGTCTACTGCGGTCCCATGGTGTTTCTCTGTGCGACATCGCTATTCATTGTGATTAAAAACACGCTCAATCAACGTGTTCTGCCGGGATTAGGCTTCATTTCTCGCCATTCTCTGGGCATCTATGGGTTTCATGCCTTTATCATTTACCTTCTGCGCAGCTGGAATATCGATCTCAAAAACTGGCCCGCGCTGGATATTCTATGGGTGTTTGCGATAACCCTGACGGGCAGCCTCTTGCTCTCCATCGCGCTCCAGCGCGTGGATAAGCGTAAGCTGGTCAGCTAGCGCATGCCCGAGACGGCCACAGCGCCGCGCCGTACATACAGGCAAACCATGCCGCCACGACGAGGCATTCATAGGTCAACGCCAGCGGCATATTCCAGACGCCAACCAGCAGTAGACCAGATGCCAGCAGCAGCACCAAACGACACAGGCCGGCAAACCGGGCATCCGCCGCCTGGCGATGGGCCGCAATAGCAAAAACTCCCATAACCAGCATCGCCAGAAAATAGGCTTTATCTTCTAACTGCGGACAGCCCAGCCAGATGCATACCAGATATAGCAGTATCCCCATGCTTAGGGCCAGACGCGGCAATGTGATGATGTTTTCCATAACGTAGCTCCTTTATCCATAGCACTACCATTATCACTGCTGATTTATTTTTAACATCAGAGCAACACAGCAAAAGCGCTAGTTTCGGAATATATAAAGAGGCGCGGCCAGTGGAAATCGAAGGGAAACACCCGCGCCGAAATGGCGCGGGAGGGGAGCACGATCAGGACATTAATGGCAGCAGATGCTGATAAATCTGGCGGAACGTCTCGCGCTGCGGCGCATAATGCGCAACGCGTTCAGTGTCCGGGTGATGTTCCTGCTCCAGCGCCAGCTGTGGCAGAAGGTCAGCATAAGGACGATCTTTATGGATGGCCAGCTGTGCCAGACGCGCTGCACCCAGCGCCGGGCCGACGTCGCCACCGGTGCGGTAATCCAGTTGCTTGCCGCAAATATCCGCCAGCATTTGCCGCCACCAGGCGCTACGCGCGCCACCGCCGATGAGCGTAATCCTTTTCGGTTCCACGCCGCAGGCGTGTACCACATCCATGCCGTCAGCCAGCGCAAAGCCTACGCCCTCCAGCACCGCACGAGCCAGCTCGGCCGGACCATGTTGATGGGTTAGCCCGAAGAACACTCCCTTTGCCTGCGGATTATTGTGCGGCGTACGCTCGCCGGAGAGATACGGCAGGAACCACACCGGCCCTGCGTTAACATCGGCCTTTTCCGCAGCCGCAATCAGCGCGGGAACTGTCCCCAGACCGGTTAACTTCGCCGCCCAGTCCAGACAGGATGCGGCACTGAGCATCACCGACATCAGGTGCCAGCGACCTGGCAGCGCATGGCAGAAACTGTGCACCGCGCTTTCCGGTTTACTGAGGAAACCTTCACTAACCGCGAAGTAAACGCCTGAAGTCCCTAATGAAAGCATCGCCTGGCCCGCGTCCGCCATGCCGACGCCCACGGCCCCAGCCGCATTATCGCCACCGCCAGCCACTACCGGCACAGCAGGCATATTCCACGCGCTGGCGACTGACGCCAACAAGTGCCCGGTCACGTCGCAGCCTTCAAACAGTGCGGGCATGTTATCGCGGGTTAATTGGCAAGCAGCGAGCATCTCATCGCTCCAGTCTCGCTTCGCCACGTCCATCCACATCGTACCCGCCGCATCCGACATATCGCTGGCGAAATCGCCGGTCATACGCAGACGCAGAAAATCTTTCGGCAGCAGCACTTTATCTACCTGGCGGAAAATCTCCGCTTCGTGACGCTGAACCCACAGCAGCTTCGGCGCCGTGAAGCCTGGCATCATCAGGTTGCCGGTAATTTTACGTGAGGCTTTTACCTGCTCTTCCAGCAGTTGGCACTCCTGCGCGCAGCGGCCATCGTTCCACAAAATCGCCGGGCGCAATACGCGCTGTTGCTTATCCAGCAGCGTCGCGCCGTGCATCTGCCCGGCAATTCCGAGGGCTTTCACCCCTTGCAGGCTATGCTGCTGACCAAGCCCTTTCATTGCGCGATCCGTCGCCTGCCACCAGTGCTCTGGATCCTGCTCAGACCACAGTGGATGAGGACGGGAAACCGTCAGTTTTTCCGTTTGCGAGGCCAACACGGCACCCTGCTCATCAAGCAGAATTGCCTTAACGCCAGACGTGCCTAGATCTATGCCGATATACATCGCAACTGCTCCTTTAGGTGGTACGATGCCCGGAAGCTTGCGCCCCGGGCATGGTGTACGGCATTAACCGGAATTACTTGTCGAACAGGTAGTGATTGACCAGCCCTTCCAGCAGCTCCTGATGCCCACTCTGGTGCTGCGGCGCCAGTTGATTCTGCTCAGCATATTTCGCCAGATCCTGCAGCGACATCTGCCCTTTGAGAATCTGCTGGCCCAGCTCGCCGTTCCAGCCGGCATAGCGTTTCGCAACGCGTTTATCCAGCTCGCCGCCTTCAATCATGCGTGCCGCGACTTTCAGCGACAGCGCCATGGTATCCATCGCACCAATATGGCCATAGAACAGGTCATATTTGTCGGTGCTCTGACGACGGACTTTGGCGTCGAAGTTCAGACCGCCGGTGGTAAAGCCGCCCGCTTTGAGGATTTCATACATCACCAGCGCATTTTCTTCCACGCTGTTCGGGAACTGGTCGGTATCCCAGCCCAGCTGCGGGTCGCCGCGGTTGGCATCAACAGAGCCAAACAGGCCCAGCGCGATAGCGGTGGCGATTTCGTGATGGAACGAGTGGCCCGCCAGCGTGGCGTGGTTCGCTTCGATGTTCAGCTTGATCTCTTTCTCCAGACCGAACTGTTTCAGGAAGCCATACACTGTTGACGCATCGTAATCATACTGGTGCTTGGTCGGTTCCTGCGGTTTTGGCTCAATCAACAGCGTACCCTGGAAGCCGATTTTGTGTTTGTGCTCAACAACCATCTGCATAAAGCGGCCAATCTGCTCGCGCTCCTGACGCAGGTCGGTATTCAGCAGAGTTTCATAGCCTTCACGGCCGCCCCACAGCACGTAGTTTTCGCCGCCCAGTTTATGCGTTGCGTTCATCGCGGTGAACACCTGCGTCGCCGCCCAGCTAAACACTTCCGGATCCGGGTTCGTCGCCGCGCCTGCGCCGTAGCGCGGGTTGGTAAAGCAGTTCGCGGTGCCCCACAGCAGCTTCACGCCGCTCTGCTGCTGTTTCTCCGCCAGCACATCGACCATCTGCGCAAAGTTGTTCAGATATTCTTTCAGGCTCGCGCCTTCCGGGGAGACGTCCACGTCATGGAAGCAGTAGTAAGGCACGTTCAGCTTGTGGAAGAATTCAAAAGCGACATCTGCCTTGCGTTTTGCAAGCTCGATGGCTTCGCCAGGTTGCTGCCATGGACGATTAAAGGAGCCGACACCAAACATGTCCGCGCCGTTCCAGCAGAAGGTATGCCAGTAGCAGGCGGCGAAGCGCAGGTGATCTTCCATACGTTTGCCCAGCACCAGTTCGTCCGGGTTGTAGTGGCGGAACGCCAGCGGGTTTTCGGTTTTTGGGCCTTCGAAACGAACGCGATCCAGTTGGTCGAAATATGCTTGCATAATGAACTCCATAATCTGACAGGCGGCGAGGAATAATTCGTCTGGTCATAGTGAATTCTGAATGGCGGTCGCTCAATTACGTTATTTCACACTGCTATTAAGAGAATCCACAAATGTGCGCTAGCTCGCAAAATAAAATGGAATCAACCTCATTTCATGTACGCAATTTTTTCAGTCTCTATTTTGAAAATCAGATCGCGGTCATAAATCAGCAATTAAACGAAATATCGTAATAGGAAGATAAAAATCTGTAATTGCCAGCCGCCGCCTCCATGTTAAAAAATTGCTGCGAGTTAAGTCATCTCTGTTTCTTTTATCGCCAATCTCATCACCTTATCCCTACAAAAGGCATTACGATTATGAAGATAAAGAACCTTTGCCTCACTCTCTGCGCCTCATTGCTCCTCACCAGCATGGCGAGCAGCGCCAAAGAAGTTAAGATCGGTATGGCCATTGATGACCTGCGCCTCGAACGCTGGCAAAAAGACCGCGATATTTTTGTTAACAAAGCCGAGCAGCTTGGCGCACAGGTTTTTGTGCAGTCAGCCAACGGCAATGAAGAAACGCAAATGTCGCAGATCGAAAATATGATCAACCGTGGCGTAGACGTCCTTGTTATTATTCCTTATAACGGCCAGGTACTTAGCAACGTCATTAAAGAAGCGAAACAGGAAGGCATTAAAGTATTAGCTTATGATCGTATGATAAATAATGCTGATATCGATTTTTATATTTCCTTCGATAACGAAAAAGTCGGCGAAATGCAGGCACAGAGCCTGGTCAACCAGGTACCCCAGGGGAATTATTTCCTGATGGGCGGCTCGCCGGTTGATAATAATGCCAAGCTGTTCCGCGCCGGTCAGATGAAAGTATTAAAACCATATATTGATGATGGCAAAATTAAAGTCGTCGGCGATCAATGGGTTGACGGTTGGCTGCCGGAAAACGCCCTCAAGATTATGGAAAATGCCCTCACCGCCAATAACAACAAAATTGACGCGGTTGTCGCGTCTAACGACGCGACGGCAGGCGGCGCAATTCAGGCGTTAAGCGCGCAAGGCCTGGCGGGTAAGGTGGCCATTTCCGGCCAGGATGCGGACCTGGCGGGGGTGAAACGTATCCTCAATGGCACCCAGACCATGACCGTGTATAAACCCATTACCCTGCTGGCGAACAGTGCCGCTGAGATTGCCGTCGAGTTAGGTAATGGTCAGCAGCCCAAATCGGATGCCACGCTCAATAACGGGCTGAAAGATGTCCCGTCGCGCCTGTTAACCCCTATCGAAGTCAATAAAACCAACATTGACGATACCGTTGTGAAAGACGGTTTCCATAAGAAGAGTGAACTCTGAATAGTATGCCCCGGCCATCAGGCCGGGGCAGCGTAGCCACCGGATATATCCGGTAGCCAGGCTTACGTGGAGCACAAGTACTTATGTCGTATTTACTTGAAATGAAGAGCATTACCAAAACCTTCGGGGTGGTTAAGGCTATCGATAATGTCAGCCTGAGATTAAACCCAGGCGAAGTTGTTTCGCTGTGTGGCGAAAACGGCTCCGGCAAATCGACCTTAATGAAGGTACTTTGCGGTATTTATCCGCATGGTAGCTATGACGGGGAGATTATTTTCGCCGGCGAGACGCTACAGCCGACGCACATTCGCGACACCGAACGTAAAGGTATTGCCATTATTCACCAGGAACTGGCGCTGGTTAAGCATTTGACCGTGCTGGAAAATATTTTTCTTGGCGCGGAAATCAGCCGCCATGGCGTGCTCGATTACGACACCATGACCCTGCGCTGCGAAAAGCTGCTGGCGCAGGTCAATCTCGCGATTTCGCCCGATACCCGCGTCGGTGATTTGGGCCTTGGACAGCAGCAGTTGGTCGAAATAGCCAAAGCGCTCAACAAACAGGTGCGCCTGCTGATCCTCGATGAACCCACCGCATCGCTGACCGAGCAGGAGACTGCCGTCCTGCTGGATATCATCCGCGATCTACAAAACCATGGCATCGCCTGTATCTATATTTCGCACAAGCTGAATGAAGTCAAAGCCATATCCGACACAATCTGCGTGATCCGCGACGGTCAGCATATCGGCACCCGCGACGCCAGCAACATGACGGAAGACGACATCATCACCATGATGGTTGGCCGCGAGCTGACGGCGCTCTACCCCAGCGAACCGCATACCGCGGGCGAGGAGATCCTGCGCGTCGAACACCTGACCGCATGGCATCCGGTTAACCGTCATATTAAACGGGTAAACGATATTTCCTTCAGCCTCAAACGCGGCGAGATCCTCGGCATTGCCGGGTTAGTCGGCGCAGGTCGCACCGAGGCGGTACAGTGTCTGTTTGGCGTCTGGCGGGGCCGCTGGGAGGGGCGTGTTTTTATCGACGGTAAGCAGGTTGATATCCGTAACTGCCAGCAGGCGATCGGCCACGGCATTGCGATGGTGCCGGAAGACCGCAAAAAAGACGGCATCGTGCCGGTCATGGCGGTAGGCAAGAATATCACGCTGGCCGCGCTCAACAACTTCAGCGGAGCATTGAGCAGCCTCGACGATGCCAAAGAACAGCAGTGTATCCTGCAATCAATACAACGGCTGAAGGTGAAAACCTCTTCGCCAGAGCTGGCCATTGGGCGCCTGAGCGGCGGCAACCAGCAGAAGGCGATACTGGCCCGCTGTCTGTTATTAAACCCACGCATCCTGATTCTTGATGAACCCACGCGCGGCATCGACATCGGCGCGAAATATGAAATCTACAAGCTTATCAATCAACTGGTGCAGCAAGGCATTGCCGTCATCGTTATCTCGTCGGAGCTACCGGAAGTGCTGGGGCTCAGCGACCGGGTGCTGGTCATGCACGAAGGGAAACTCAAAGCTAACCTGGTGAACCATAACCTGACTCAGGAAAATGTGATGGAAGCCGCCTTAAGGAGCGAACGCCATGTCGAAAAACAATCCGTCTGAAATGAAACTGGCCGCCCCAGCGACATCCCCGGCGCTGCGGCTAAAATCCCTGAACTTACAGGTTTTCGTCATGATCGCGGCCATTATTGTGATCATGCTGTTTTTCACCTGGACCACCGACGGCGCTTACCTGAGCGCGCGTAACGTCTCCAACCTGCTGCGCCAGACCGCCATTACCGGCATCCTGGCTGTGGGTATGGTATTTGTGATTATCTCGGCTGAAATAGACCTTTCCGTCGGCTCGATGATGGGTCTGTTGGGGGGAGCGGCGGCGATTTTCGACGTCTGGCTCGGCTGGCCGCTACCGCTCACCATTATCGTGACGCTGGCGATGGGGCTGGTACTTGGCGCATGGAACGGATGGTGGGTGGCCTATCGTAAGGTGCCCTCCTTTATCGTCACCCTCGCCGGGATGCTGGCGTTTCGCGGCATCTTGATTGGCATCACCAACGGCACCACCGTGTCGCCCACCAGCGCAGCGATGTCGCAAATTGGTCAGAGCTATCTGCCAGACGGCATCGGTTTTACCTTTGGTGCCGTCGGGCTGATGGCGTTCATCGCCTGGCAATGGCGTGGCAGAGTGCGCCGCCAGTCGATGGGGCTGTCAACGCCTGCCTCCACTGGTGTAGTGGGTCGTCAGGCGCTGACGGCAGTGATCGTACTGGGGGCTATCTGGCTGTTGAATGATTATCGCGGCGTCCCGACACCGGTGCTGCTGCTGACGCTGCTGCTGCTCGGCGGCATGTTTATGGCTACCCGCACCGCCTTTGGTCGCCGTATCTACGCCATCGGCGGCAACATTGAAGCCGCACGCCTCTCCGGTATTAACGTTGAGCGTAACAAACTGGCAGTATTCGCCATTAATGGTCTGATGGTGGCCATTGCAGGTCTGATTCTGAGCTCACGTCTTGGCGCTGGCTCACCGTCGGCGGGGAACATCGCCGAGCTGGATGCCATCGCAGCCTGCGTGATCGGCGGAACCAGCCTGGCGGGCGGCGTGGGCAGCGTTGCCGGTGCAGTGATGGGGGCATTTATTATGGCGTCGCTCGACAACGGAATGAGCATGATGGACGTGCCCACTTTCTGGCAATATATCGTGAAAGGTGCGATTTTATTGCTTGCCGTATGGATGGACTCAGCGACCAAACGGCGTGCGTAATTGCCTGTCCGTGGTGTTGCCGAATCAGTAGCCGGCAACACCTCTCATGATTCGCGAGGAACCCTGAACCATGTTTGGAAAACGTCACCGCGTGACGCTGTTATTCAACGCCAACAAAGCCTTCGACCGTCAGGTGGTTGAAGGCGTCGGCGAATATTTGCAGGCGTCGCAGTCCGAGTGGGATATCTTCATTGAGGAAGATTTCCGCGCACGAATCGAAAACATCAAAGAGTGGCTGGGAGACGGCGTCATCGCCGACTATGACGACCCCACCATTGAAGCGCTGCTTACCGATGTGGACGTCCCCATCGTTGGCGTTGGCGGCTCCTATCACCGCCAGGAACAGTACCCACCCGTTCACTACATCGCGACCGACAACTACGCGCTGGTTGAAAGCGCTTTTTTGCATCTTAAAGAAAAAGGCGTCCACCGTTTCGCTTTCTACGGCCTGCCCACCGCCAGCGGCAAGCGCTGGGCCGAGGAGCGCGAATACGCGTTCAGCCAGATTGTCGCCAAAGAAAAATACCGCGGCGTTATCTATCAGGGCCAGGAAACCGCGCCGGAGAACTGGCAGCACGCACAAAATCGTTTGGCCGATTGGCTGCAAACCCTGCCGCCGCAAACCGGCATTATTGCCGTTACCGATGCCCGCGCCCGTCATGTTCTTCAGGCTTGCGAGCATTTACATATTCCGGTGCCAGAAAAACTGTGCGTCATCGGTATTGATAACGAAGAATTAACCCGCTACCTCTCCCGCGTGGCGCTCTCGTCAGTCGCCCAAGGGGCAAGGCAGATGGGATACCAGGCTGCCAAGCTGATGCAGCGCCTGCTCGACAATGAAGTCCTGCCGCTACAGCGGGTGCTGGTGCCGCCAATGCGAGTGATGGAACGACGTTCAACCGACTACCGTTCACTGAACGATCCTGCCGTCATTCAGGCCATGCACTACATCCGTAATAACGCCTGCAAGGGGATTAAAGTTGAACAGGTGCTGGACGCCGTCGGCATCTCGCGATCGAATCTGGAGAAGCGCTTTAAAGAGGAAGTCGGTGAGACCATTCACGCCGTGATCCACAGCGAAAAGCTGGAAAAGGCGCGTAGCCTGCTGGTTTCTACATCGTTGTCGATTAACGAAATTTCGCAGATGTGCGGCTATCCGTCGCTGCAGTATTTCTATTCGGTGTTCAAAAAAGAGTACGACACCACGCCTAAAGAGTATCGTGAGCAGCACAGCGAGGCGCTGATTCAAGCTTGAATCCTTCCCCATCAGAAGAGCTCACCGGTTCGCTCTGATGGGGTACCTGAATGGGTAACTCGTACGTCACCTCCCTCATTTTTACCGTCACAAAAGCCCATCTGATATCAGCGTTAATCACAGGTTGATACGCACCAGTACTGCCACTGCCAGTCTCTTCTTACGCTCTCATTTCATCTATTCGACCTCTCTGTCGGACACCTTTGATTTATCACGGTATAAATGAAATGAAGATCGCTGAATTCACCTGTTTTTTACTACTGACTGTGTCCGCCTGCGCGGCGGCGGCTGATCATTGCGGTGCCGGTTGCCCCGTCGGTGGCAGCGCGCAAACGCTGGAACGCGAGGCCTACACGCTGAATAATAATTGCCAGCGTAAATTCGCAAACTGGGTGGCGTATAAAATGACAAAGGCCAGCCAGGCCAGCAACCGCCCCCGTCACTGGCAGCGCGATCCGGCTTTAGCGGCAACGGAGACGCTGGCTCCTGCAGCATACAAAGGCGCAAGCCAAGCGTTGCAGGTGGATCGCGGACATCTGGCGCCACTTGCCGGACTGGGGGGCCTGGCAGACTGGCGAACACTAAACTACCTTTCGAACATCACCCCCCAGGAATCCGGACTGAACCAGGGAGCATGGGCCAGGCTGGAGGATGGCGAGCGCGCGTTGGTCGAGCGCAAGGGCGTGGCGGCGGTCTATTCCGTCACCGGGCCGCTTTTCGAGCGCCATATTGCCACGCTGCCTGCGGCGCCTGACGTGGAAATTCCTAGCGGTTACTGGAAGATAATATTTATTGGCTCCAGACCCGATAAAGGCGAGTATGCCGCGTTTTTAATGGACCAGACGACGCCCAAAAACGCCCGTTTTTGCGATTACCAGGTCACGGTCGCCAACATTGAACGCCGAACCCATCCGCGGCTTTCTTCTGGTCTGCCTTACCCGTGGATGTCGCCCAACGCGTAAAAACGCACAAAGGGACGCTGGCACGAGCCCTGGGTTGTTCTTAAGCCATAAAAAAAGCACCAACGAGAGAACTCGAGGTGCTTTTTCGACGACAATTACCGCTTACATATGTGCCGCAATCAGACGCTGGTTATCCTGATACATCGCGAACAGGTAATCGTTATAGCTCGAACCTTTGGTCGAATACCCTTTCAGCTTATGGATCATCGCGGTTGCGGTGACTTCCTGATCCGTTTTACGCAGTTGAGCGCGTGACTTCCGGAACGAGGCATAGGCTGGATGCGTATTCAGGTTGGTGGCATATGCCTGTACCGACTCTTTTACAGAGCCGAACTTGGTGTAGCCGTTAACGGAACCTGCGCCATTTTTACAGCCCCTGCCGCACTTCATGCCAAACAGGTTGTTATTGGCGCGGGCCAGCTTAGACGTACCCCAGCCGCTTTCGGCTGCGGCCATCGTAGCCACCATGCTGCCCGGGATAATATCGACACGCTCAAGCAGCGAATTCCACGGCACCTTACGGGTATTACCGTTCCAGCTGACTTTGTAGCGTGCGGCGATATCTTTCAGGCGCGCACGTTCAGACGGCGACCAACGGCCTTCGTACTGTTTGGAAATCAACCAGTTACGATCCGCCGTAATGGCAGCATTTTGACTTGTGATATAAGGCATTACCGTCCGGAGAAACGCTCTTTTCCTTGGGGTTCCGGAAGGGTATTTTCGCAAATCAGGAAGTGAACTACTCTTTACACTATTGCGAGAATACTCTTGTTTACTGCTGGCCTTATTAAAACTTGTCTTTGTTACCGAGGCTTTTTGATGCTTTGTTACCGTGTGTGTTTTTGCGAACACCCCACCTGAAAATGTGCAGATGAGTAACATTAGTATCGCGGCCCCATATCGTCGAATGGGAGTCGATATCATTAGGTCTCCTGGTCGGATGCAATCATTCCAACGCCTTCTTATTTCATAAAATTGAGAGCTTAATCTCAAATTATAGCAAAAATAGCCCGTCAACGCACGCTTAAGAAATAGTCCGATTCCTAAACGAGCAAACGGACGCGATTCAGCATAAGACAAATTGCGCAGACAAAATGCCGGGGATATCTCATTTTAGCTCATTTTTTGAGCGCCATCACTCAGCCCTTTTTCTCCTCCTTCGCGAAGGATGAGTACAGCGGAGTCACCTGCTGTCACACTGAGAAAAACACGTTCTGGCACAGGATAACGCTATGAAGCTTGCCGCCCTTGTACCGCTACTGATTCCCGCTTTTGCCAGTGCCGCCAGCTGGACCGCGCAGGATTTCCCAGTCTTTTCCGCCGATGGGACGGGGAAGTTCACCAGTCAAAAAACGCTCACAAAGGGTACCCGTCCTCTGAGGGTGAATCTTGAGCAACAGTGCTGGCAGCCCTCTGGCGCCATTCGTCTTAACCAGATGCTGTCGCTCGAACCATGCCAGGGCGATGCGCCACAGTGGCGGCTGTTCCGCGACGGCAGCTATACGCTAGAGATTGATACCCGCTCCGGCACGCCCACGCTGACTATCTCCGTGCAAAGCGCGGCCGAAAGCCACAGTGCGCAAGTTAACGTTCGCCAATGTCCACGCTGGGACGGTAAGCCGTTGACGCTGGATGTCAGTCAGACCTTTGCTGAGGGCAGCCGGGTGCGCGATTTTTATAGCGGGAAGACCGCCGTCGTCACGCAGGGCAAAATTACGCTACAGCCCGCAGAAAACAGCAATGGCCTGCTGCTGCTGGAAAGCGCCGACGTCATCGCCACGTCACCGTTCAGCTGGCATAACGCGACCGTGTATTTCGTGCTTACCGACCGCTTTGTCAACGGCGACCCCAGCAATGACAACAGCTATGGGCGCCATAAAGACGGCATGCAGGAGATCGGCACCTTCCACGGTGGCGATCTTAAGGGTCTGACCAGCAAGCTCGACTATCTGCAAAAGCTGGGCGTCAACGCGCTGTGGATTAGCTCACCGCTGGAACAAATTCACGGCTGGGTGGGCGGCGGCACCAAAGGGGATTTCCCGCACTACGCCTACCACGGCTACTACACTCAGGACTGGACACGGCTCGACGCCAATATGGGGACCGAAGATGACTTGCGCGCCCTGGTGGATGGCGCGCACCAGCGCGGCATCCGTATCCTCTTTGACGTGGTCATGAACCATACTGGCTATGCCACGCTGGCGGATATGCAGGAGTATCAGTTCGGGGCGCTATACCTGAAAGGCGATGAGATAACGAAAACGCTGGGCCAGCGCTGGACAGACTGGAAGCCCGGCGCGGGGCAAAGCTGGCACAGCTTTAACGACTACATCAACTTCAGCGACAAAGCCGCATGGGAGAAATGGTGGGGCAAGGCGTGGATCCGCACCGATATTGGCGACTACGACAACCCTGGTTTCGATGACTTGACCATGTCGCTGGCGTTTCTGCCCGATCTGAAAACAGAATCGACGACGCCGAGCGGGCTGCCAAATTTCTACCAACACAAAACGGATACCCACGCCCGTGCCGTCGACGGTTTTACACCGCGTGACTACCTCACCCACTGGCTCAGCCAATGGGTACGCGACTACGGCATTGACGGCTTCCGCGTCGATACCGCCAAGCACGTTGAGCTGGCGGCCTGGCAGCAGCTCAAATCGCAGTCGGTAGATGCGCTGGCAGCCTGGAAAAAGGCTAATCCGCAAAAAGCGATGGACGATGCGCCATTCTGGATGACGGGTGAAGCCTGGGGCCATGGCGTGATGCAAAGTGATTACTACCGACACGGCTTTGACGCGATGATCAACTTTGATTATCAGGATCAGGCCGCAAAGGCCAGCGACTGCCTGGCCAACATCGACCCGATCTGGCAGCAAATGGCCGATAAGCTGCAAAGCTTTAACGTCCTGAGCTACCTTTCATCGCATGATACGCGACTGTTCCGTGAGCAAGGCGACAACGCCGCCGAACTCCTGCTGCTCGCACCGGGCGCAGTGCAAATCTTTTACGGCGACGAGTCTAATCGCCCGTTTGGCCCAACGGGTTCTGACCCTCTGCAAGGCACGCGTTCATCAATGAACTGGCAGGATGTCGCCGGAAAATCCGCCGCCACGCTGGCGCACTGGCAAAAACTGGGGCAGTTCCGCGCACGTCATCCGGCGATTGGTGAAGGAAAACAAGCCACGCTGTCGCTCTCTCAGGGCTACGGGTTTGTACGGGAACACGGCGAGGACAAAGTCATGGTGGTCTGGGCCGGTCAGCACTAATTTATACTCCTCCAGGCCCGCGGTTTAATTGCGGGCCCTGGCAGAATAAACAACTGCTAATTTCGCCATTTTTCAGTTTATCCACTAAAGCCCCTGCATTAGCGCCATTTGCACCACATCGTGAGTGGCGTTATCGTTACCCACTTCACAGAACAAGCAATAGAAATCCGGCTATGACATTTTCACTTTTCGGCGACAAATTCACCCGTCATTCAGGCATTACCCGCCTGATGGAAGACCTCAACGACGGTTTACGCACCCCTGGCGCCATCATGCTTGGCGGCGGTAATCCGGCCCAGATCCCAGAAATGAATGATTATTTTAATCATCTACTGGCGGAGATGCTGGAAAGCGGCAAAGTTTCAGAAGCGCTGTGCAATTACGACGGTCCGCAGGGGAAAAACGAACTGCTGGTCGCGTTAGCCGATATGCTGCGTAATGAATTAGGTTGGGATATTGGACCACAGAATATTGCACTAACAAATGGCAGCCAAAGCGCGTTTTTCTACTTGTTCAACCTGTTTGCTGGTCGTCGTGCCGACGGTACCACTCGTAAGGTCCTGTTCCCACTCACGCCGGAGTATATTGGCTATGCCGACTCGGGGTTGGAAGATGATCTTTTCGTCTCGACTCGCCCGCACATTGAGCTGCTGCCAGAAGGTCAGTTTAAGTATCACGTCGATTTCGAAAATCTGCCCATTGGCAAAGATACCGGGATGATCTGCGTTTCACGCCCGACCAACCCGACGGGTAACGTCATCACCGATGATGAACTGAAACAGCTGGATGCGCTCGCGCATCAGCACGGCGTGCCGCTGGTTATTGATAATGCTTACGGGGTACCTTTCCCGGGCATTATTTTCAGCGAAGCGACGCCGCTGTGGAACCCAAATATCGTGCTGTGTATGAGCCTGTCTAAACTTGGCCTGCCGGGTAGCCGCTGCGGTATCATCATCGCAGATGAAAAAATTATCACCGCCATCAGCAATATGAACGGCATTATCAGCCTCGCACCCGGCGGGATTGGCCCAGCCATCATGTGCGAAATGATCAAACGCCACGATTTACTGCGTCTGTCGGATACGGTTATCAAGCCGTTTTACTACCAGCGCGTGCAGGAAACCATTGCCACTATCCGCCGCTATTTGCCGGAAGAGCGTTGCCTGATCCACAAACCCGAAGGCGCGATTTTCCTGTGGCTATGGTTTAAAGACCTGCCGATTACCACCGAGACACTCTACCAGCGTCTGAAAAAACGCGGCGTATTGATGGTGCCTGGCGATTTCTTCTTCCCGGGTCTGGATAAACCCTGGGAACACACTCACCAGTGCATGCGAATGAACTACGTGCCGGCCCCAGATAAAATTGAAGCCGGTGTGAAAATTCTTGCGGAAGAAATTGAGTTAGCCTGGCGCGAACATCAATAATATACAATATATCGGCCTCAAATATCAGAGGCCGATATTTTCCGTGATCTCCGCTGTTATTTTAAAAACTCACACCAAAAAGTCTCACGCACCTTTCCGCTCGGATTACTCCCAATTTATAGCGTCATTTCATTAGCGCTACACATTTAAAATCATTATTCATTCCGGCTTAATATGTTAAAAATGAAGTAACAGCATGTTTCCTATGCGCATATTAATTTACATAGCAGACTTTGTTTATCCTTAAATAAAATCAGATTTATTCAGCCTTTCGTATGAAAAGAAACGCAGCATGCAAGGCTTAATTTTCTACTTACACTGATTAATACGCACTCGGCGTTTTAACTGGTGGAGTATGGTTATGAACTCTAAAAACGTTAGCCATTTAAGCATTATTGCTATGGCGGTTCTTATTGCATTCTCACTCTCCGCCTGTAGCGGTAGCGGCGGGGGCTCTCATTCAACGGCTAAAAACGGCAGCACTCAGGGCAGCGGCTCTGGCGGCAGCGATGGTAGTGGTTCTGGTGGCAGTGGTTCCGACGGTAGTGGTTCCGGTGGCAGTGGCTCCGGTGGCAGCGGCTCTGGCGGTAGTGGTTCCGGAGGCAGCGGTTCTGGTGGTAATGGATCTGGCGGCGGCACTGGAACAACGGCCAATAATTCAGTGAGCAGTATCATCGGCGAAACCGGTAAAGCAGTTTCGGGGGTCGGTGATACGCTGGGTGGGCTGGGAAGCCAGTTAACCACCACCACTGGCAACAACCCAGTCACCTCGACCATCTCCACTACGGTAAGTGGCGTAGGTAACGCTGTCGATACACTCGGGACCGGCGTCACCAACGGGATTGGCAACTCGTCAAACACCAACGGTGTGGGAACCACTTTGCAGGGTACGACCAACACGGTCACCGTGCTGGGTAACACGGTATCGAGCGTAGGGACCGGGTTATCGAGCGGCACTTCCAGTACACCCGTCGCGGGGGTAACCGGCGTGGTCGGAAGCGTCGTTAACAGCACAGGCCAAATCGTCAGCGGGACAGGTACTGGATTGACCAGCACCCTGCAAAGCCCTGGCGTAACGGCGGCAACAACCGGCGTCACTTCCGTGGTTAATAATACCCTGTCCGGCGTACAGGGCGTCACTCAAGGCGTGGGGACCACGACAGGATTAGGCACCCCGGTTAACGGCCTGCTGACTCAGGTCGGGACTACAGTGAGCGGTGTGGGTAGCCAGGTTGGCACCACCTCTCCGGCACTGAGCGGTGTAGGCCAGGTCGTCTCCAGCGTTGGCAACATCGTCACTGATGCCGGAGGCCTGGTGAAACCAACCGCTACCAGTACCGGAGGCTCTTCCGGCGGCACTACCGGAGCCAGCGGCGGCCTGCTGGCTAACGTCACGGGAAGCCTGAACGTAAGCACAACTACCAATACCAGCACCAGCAGTACAGGAACAACCAGCGCAGGAACCAGTGGCGGTACATTAGGTGGTTTAGGCGGTCTACTCGGCGGGTTAACAACCAAAAGATAAGCTATATATTTATTAATGCCTTCCGTGCCCCCGCAATGGGGGCACGTTTTTCAGCAGAATAACAATAATTATCCTTGCACAATAAAACACACAAGGAATGCGCCATGAAAACGACCCTGGTTTATGCGCTATCGGGGGTTTTTCTGCTTAATATTGCCCGAGCAGACACATTACCCGCATTGATTGACCCTAATAACCCAGCCAAAGCAGAAAATAGTAACACACCACAAGCCCCTGCGGCGGCGGCCCCAAGTTTAAGCGTAAGCGTGCCCAAAAATAAATTAACACCCGAAACGCTGATTAAAGTAGACCATATTCAATTTATTGGTGGAACTGTATATCCCTTAAAAGAGTTATTACGCCCTTTTGTTCCCTATGCGCATAAACAAGTGCCGCTAAAAACGCTGATTGGTCTGGTTAATGATATTACGTTGCGCTATCGCGCCGACGGTTATCCACTCTCTTATGCCTGGCTTCCGGATAACAACTTTCAGGATGGTATGCTGAAGATTGTTCTGGTGGAGGGCTATGTCGCGCACAGCGATATTAAAAGTAACAACCCCAATATTGCCGAACGCCTCAAGCGTCTGGCGGCAAAAATCATGGCGGAGAAACCGCTCACTCAGAACACCTTCGACCGCTATACCCAACTGATGACACGCACGCCCGGCGTGCGCGTTGATGCCAACGCGCAACTGCCGCAGAATATCTACGGCGCCGCCGCGATGCAGGCCGTGGGTATGCAGCCGCATATCTGGGATATCTCTTCAACCATTGACACCCGTCGCAGCCAGAATATGGCGTTCGTCAATGGTTCACTCAGTAACTTAACCAGCTACGGCGATCAACTTGGGATCGCCACATTGATCCCACTCGATAATTCGACGCGCAAATCTTACCTCGGGTTGAACTACCAGCAGTTCCTGACGGATGAAGGGCTGATGATGCAGCTCAAGGGCAGCTTTTATCGTGAGGATCCGCGCGACTATTCGCGTCTGCTGAACTTCCCCGGCGGGTATTTAGACTCACGCCAGAAAACCACCCAATACAACGGCGGCGCGATGTTCAGCTATCCGGTGATTTTAACCGGTAAGCGGCAGTTCAATATCAACGGCGGGATGGATTACACCGACCGCCGTAACGACAACCATATTCGCGCCATCGTTAATGAGCAGGAAGTCCTGGGCGTGACGCAAAAATCACATGTCCGCTACCCTGCCTTCGAACTCGGAATGAACGGCTTTCAGGCCTTCGACCGTGCCAGCATTAACGGTAAGCTGACGCTGCGTCAGGGGATTAACGCCTCTTCGCTGGCCGACGCCGCGCCGGTACAGGGCAACGATCTCTCGTTTACGCTGTGGAAAAGCAATATTGATGCGGCGTGGATGATCACGGATACCTGGCGTCTCTCTACCTCGCTGGAAGGGGATTGGTCAGATAACGATTTGCCCGAGCCAGAGCGTGTCAGCTTCGGCGCCCAGCGCTTTGGACGTGGCTACCAGGATGGCGAAGCCAGCGGTGACTACGGTTATGGAGGGCAGCTTGAGTTGCGCTATCTGCATCAGCGTAAAGAGAGCACATGGATTGCCACGGTACAGCCTTACGTGCTGGCCGATACCGCGCAAACGTGGTTCAACACGCCGGGGTTACCGCATCAGCGGCTGGCATCGGTGGCAACCGGGGTGATGGTTGGCGACAACAAACATTACAGCGTTACGGTCGAGGCAGCGCGCCCGGTCGGTGATATGCCAACCGACACGAACAGCCGTGAATGGCGCTATAGCCTGACCTTCAGTTGGAACTTCAATAATCTACATTAACCTCGATGCGGCAAGCTGGCCAACATCAATACAGGCCAGCGCCCCCGTCGGGCAGGCGGCCACACAGGCTGGCCCCGCTTCGCGATGGCGGCACAAATCGCACTTCATCGCCTGTGGCCGTGCCTGCTGGACGGCCACGGTCATTGCCCCAAACGGACACGCCAGCATGCAGCTCTTGCAACCAATGCAGCGCGCCTGATCGACACGAATCATATCCTTTTCACGGGTTATCGCCCCCGTTGGGCAAACATTACCGCACGGCGCATCTTCGCACTGATGACACGCCACCGCCGTTGAGAAAGCGTCGCCCTTCACCACGCGGATACGAGGGAAAAAGGCCTCACGCGAAACGGTCGCACAGGCCTGCTGTTCCTGATGCGCCACCACGCAGGCCACTTCGCAGGTCCGGCAGCCAATACACTTTAAGGAATCAGCGACAATAAACGGGTTCATACCCCTCTCCGTGACGGTTAGTAAACCCTAAGAGTGCCAGAGCGGCATACTGTCACGCTTTGATCAGACACGGGAGATGCACCGTTTTTGTCATCTGCCCGAGGCAATTTAGCCGTTTGCCTCAGGCAGAATTAATGTGTTCTTTGCAGTACCGCCGCTTCCAGGCCGCTGGAGTTAAGCCGGTGTGTTTACGAAAAATTTGCCTGAAATACCCGACATCGGCAAACCCGCACTGTTCGGCGACCTCTTTCAATGAACGCGCATGGTTGCTCAATAGCTTTTCTGCCGCTCGCACGCGCTGACGGTGGATCGCTTCGGTAATGGTCAGGTGGAAGACCCGGCGATATACGCGCCCCAGATAGTCGGCATTGCAGTGTAACTCTTTCGCCAGCACCGACGTGGAGAGCGGCAGGTGATAGCGGGTATGAATCACCTGCTGCGCCTTCCACGCCAGCGCCGTACCGCCTTCATCTTTTGGCTCTTCATTTTGCGCCGACAGCGAAATATGCTGCAAAATCAGTAGCAAAATAAACTCCAGCGAGGCATTGCGCTGAATTTTTTCCTGCTCGTTCAGGAACTGGCGGAACAGCGAAATCAGGTATTGCGGGTCGTGCGAAGTTGTCTGCTGCGGAATGGCCAACTGGGTTAATAGCGGATGCGGCTGCACGGGCATATTCACCTCAAAATGCAGCCAGTAAAATTTCAGATCGGCAGGAAAATCCTCAACACCGACATGGCGGCGGCCTGGCCATAATAAAAGGCTATCCCCCGCCGGGACGTGGAAAATATGCTCCTCTTCCTGAATCGTTAATGTCCCTTTCTCCACGAAGATCACTTCCCATGAGCGCAGTCTGCGCGCCGGATGGCGTCCCACGCCACGTGAGATAAATAACCCGCCATTCTGGACTTTAATCGGAAGCGCTATGGATAGATTGAGCATAAATATTAAAAATTCCGCTTTTTAACCGCAGGAAGATAGTCTTTCACTCTGATTATTAACAACTAAATGGATTAATGCCCGATCGCCTTCACACTTTTCTCACCAGGTCGGAATTACTCACTTTTTATACTTCTTTGTGAGCTTGTTGGTCCTCGCTTTCCAGGCAAAATTAAACGGGTCATGACATTACAACAATCCCCCTACTGAAAAAGACCTCTCCACATTGCGAGGAGCATCCATGACCGCTACACCTATTTCTACCAGTGAGGTTGTGCCCGGTTCACAGGACGATAAATTATCTGTCCGCGAGAAAATCGGCTACGGTCTCGGCGATGCAGGCGGCACCGTCATTACCTGCCTGATCATGAATTTCCTGACCTTCTTTTATACCGATGTCTTTGGCCTGACGCCCGCGCTGGTCGGTACCCTATTCCTGGCGCTCCGCGTTTTTGACGCAATTTCCGATCCCATTATGGGCGTGCTGGCCGACCGCACGCAGAGCCGCTGGGGGCGTTTCCGTCCGTGGCAAATGTGGATTGCGCTCCCCATCGCCATTATCGGCGTACTCACCTTTACCGTCCCCGATGCCAGCATGGGCGTGAAGATCGCGTGGGCCTTTGGCACCTATCTGCTGCTGTCCATCAGCTACACCGCGATCAACGTGCCTTACTGTGCGCTGATCAACACGATGACCACGCGCCACAGCGAGGTCATATCCTGTCAGGCCTGGCGTTTCGTACTGTGCGGCGTGGCGGGTTTTCTGGTCTCCGTAGGCCTGCCATGGCTGGTGAAAGTGCTTGGGCAGGGCAATACGGCGCAGGGATATCAATACGGCGTCGGCGCCCTGTGTGCACTCGCTGCCGTGATGTTCCTGTGCTGCTTCTTCTGGGTACGCGAGCGCGTGTCGTTGGACATGATGGGCAAATTCACCCTGCGAGAACACATTGCGGGGCTGCGTAAAAACGATCAGTTGCTGTTGATGCTGGTGATGTCGTTCCTGCTGATCAACGTCTTTAATATACGCGGCGGCGGCTATATGTATTTCATCACCTACGTACTGGGCGGCTCCACTGGCTACACCTCGCTGTTCTTCACCATGGTGACTTTCGCCTCTATTTTCGGTTCCGTGATAATTAACCTGCTGTCGCGCCGTTTCGATACCGTCAAGCTCTACTATTACACCAACCTGGTGCTGGCGGCGATCGCACTGGGAATGTGGTTCTTACCCACCGGCCCGGCCCACCAGACCCTATGGCTGGTCGTTATTCTCGGCAACGGCATCATTCTCGGCTTCACGTTGCCGCTGCACTTTTCGCTGATGGCGTTCTCCGACGACTACGGTGAATGGAAAACTGGCGTACGTTCTTCCGGTATGAATTTCGCCTTTAACCTGTTTTTCATCAAGCTGGCCTGGGCCTCCAGTGCGGGCATTATTAGCCTTGTCTTTATCTATGTGGCTTATCAGCCAGGGGCCGGAAACCAAACGGCATCATCGCTGGCGGGCATCACATCGATGGAAACCCTGCTGCCCGCCCTGTTCCACCTGCTGCTGGCGTTCTCTATCCGCGCCTGCAAGCTCAATAATCCAATGATGTCACGCATCGCCACCGATCTTCGCGCCCGTCACATTCAGTCCTGAGGAGTTCGCCATGTCTGTTATGGAAGTCAATCTGCATACCTTGAAAGTTAATGACCCGTTTTTCGCCCAATACCAGCAGCTGGTTCGCGATGTGGTAATCCCTTATCAATGGGATGCATTAAACGATCGCATTGACGATGCCGAACCCAGCCACGCGATAGAAAACTTCCGCATTGCCGCCGGTCAGCAGGAAGGGGAGTTTTACGGCATGGTCTTTCAGGACAGCGACGTCGCAAAATGGCTGGAGGCTGTCGCCTGGTCGCTGTGCCAGAAGCCGGATGCCGAGCTGGAAAAAACCGCCGATGCGGTGATTGAACTGGTCGCCGCCGCCCAGTGCGACGACGGTTATCTGAACACCTATTTCACCGTTAAAGCCCCGGAAGAGCGCTGGACCAATCTCGCCGAGTGCCACGAGTTGTACTGCGCAGGGCATATGATTGAAGCGGGCGTCGCCTTCTTCCAGGCCACCGGCAAACGGCGCTTGCTGGAGGTAGTGTGCCGCCTCGCCGACCATATCGATCGGGTTTTCGGTACCGGAAAAGACCAGATTCATGGCTACCCCGGCCACCCGGAAATCGAGCTGGCGCTGATGCGCCTGTATGAGGTCACAGGAGAACCGCGCTATATGGCGCTGGTGAATTACTTCGTCGAAGAACGCGGCAAACAACCGCACTTCTACGACGACGAATACGAAAAACGCGGCAAAACCTCCTACTGGCACGCGTATGGCCCGGCGTGGATGGTGAAAGACAAGCCTTACAGCCAGGCGCATCAGCCTATTGCCGAGCAGCCTACGGCTATCGGCCACGCGGTGCGTTTTGTCTACCTGATGACCGGCGTGGCGCATCTCGCTCGTCTGAGCCAGGACGAAAGCAAGCGCCAGGACTGCCTGCGCTTGTGGAACAACATGGCGCAGCGCCAGCTGTACATCACTGGCGGCATTGGTTCGCAAAGCAGCGGCGAAGCCTTCAGCAGCGACTACGATCTGCCGAACGACACCGTCTACGCCGAAAGCTGCGCCTCTATTGGCCTGATGATGTTTGCCCGCCGCATGCTGGAGATGGAGGCAGACAGCCAGTACGCCGATGTCATGGAGCGCGCGCTGTACAACACGGTGCTGGGTGGCATGGCGCTTGATGGCAAACACTTCTTCTACGTTAACCCGCTGGAAGTGCACCCGAAAACGCTGCAGTTCAACCACATCTACGACCACGTGAAGCCCGTTCGCCAGCGCTGGTTCGGCTGCGCCTGCTGCCCGCCGAATATCGCCCGCGTACTCACTTCAATCGGCCACTATATCTACACGCCGAGAGAAGATGCGCTGTATGTGAACCTGTATATCGGCAACAGCGTGGAGGTGCCGGTGGGCGAGCAAACGCTGCGCTTGCGCATCAGCGGTAACTATCCATGGCAGGATCAGGTCAAGATCGCCGTTGATTCTCCGGATCCGGTTAACCACACACTGGCGCTACGCTTGCCGGACTGGTGCCGCGATCCTCAGGTGACGCTAAACGGTCACGATGTGGCGGGAACGCTGAAGAAAGGCTATCTGCATATCTCCCGCACCTGGGTGGAAGGCGATACCTTAACGCTGACGTTACCAATGCCGGTGCGTCGAATCTACGGAAATCCGCTGGTCCGCCACGTCGCTGGTAAAGTCGCCGTGCAGCGCGGTCCGCTGGTCTACTGCCTTGAGCAGGCCGACAACGGTGAAGAGCTGCATAATCTGTGGTTACCGGATAATGCGCCGTTTACCGAACTGGAGGGCAAAGGTATTTTCGCCCACAAAGTATTGCTACAGGCCCAAGGGATGAAATACACCACGCGCCATCCAGAAAAACAGTCGCTGTGGCATTACGACACGGCCCCCGCCGAACGCCAGGCGCAGACGCTGACCTTTATTCCGTGGTTTAGCTGGGCCAACCGTGGCGAAGGGGAAATGCGTATCTGGATTAATGAAGAAAAGTAAGCGGAGAGGTAGCCCGGACGAGGCGTGAACGCGCCGACTCCGGGGCGCTGCACCTGGCCGGGCGACCATGACATCAGACGCAAAAAAAGCAGAACGCAAGCGTTCTGCTTTTTTTCACCGCCAAAGCGCAATTACATGGCTGCGCGGAAGATCGCCATAATCTCTTCGTGCGTTGCCTGGATAGGGTTGGTGAAACCGCACGCGTCTTTCAGCGCATTGGTCGCCAGAACCGGGATATCCTCTTCTTTCACATTCAGGTCGCGCAGACCCGCCGGAATATTGACCTGACGCGCCAGTTTACGAATCGCGTCGATACACGCCTTCGCGCCCTGCTCATCGCTCATCGCGCTGACGTCAATATGCATAGCCTGTGCACAGTCGCGCAGACGCGCCGCGGCAACCTTGCTGTTAAACTCCTGCACGTGCGGCAGCAGCACCGCGTTACACACGCCGTGCGGCAGATCGTAGAAACCGCCCAGCTGGTGCGCCATCGCATGGACATATCCCAGTGAAGCGTTGTTGAACGCCATACCCGCCAGGAACTGAGCGTAGGCCATTGCTTCACGCGCTTCGCTGTTGCTGCCGTTTTCAACCGCCGTCGGCAGGTTGTCGATAATCATAGTGATCGCTTTTAGCGCACAAGCGTCGGTAATCGGTGTGGCCGCAATAGACACATAGGCTTCGATCGCGTGGGTCAGTGCATCCATACCGGTGGCGGCGGTCAGCCCTTTCGGCATGCCTTCCATCAGGGAAGAGTCGTTGACGGAGAGAACCGGCGTCACGTGTTTGTCGACGATCGCCATTTTAATATGACGCGTAACGTCAGTGATGATGCAGAAACGGGTCATTTCAGACGCCGTGCCCGCAGTGGTGTTGATCGCGATCATCGGCAGCTGCGGCTTAGCAGAGCGGTCAACGCCTTCATAATCACGAATATCGCCGCCGTTAGAAGCGACCAGCGCGATCCCTTTCGCGCAGTCATGCGGGGAGCCGCCGCCCAGAGAAATAACGCAGTCGCAATCATTGGCGCGCAGCATTTCCAGGCCTTCTTCCACGTTAACGGTCGTCGGGTTCGGATGCGTACCGTCGAATACCACGCTCAGAATGTCATATTCCTGCAGGCGTTTCTGGATATCCGCCGCCACGCCCAGCTTGTTCAGAACTGCATCAGTGACAATCAGAGCACGGCGATAGCCGTAGTCTTTCATGGTATTCATCGCGTCTTTTAAGGCGCCGTTACCGATGACGTTCACTGAAGGGATGAAGAAAGTTGATGCAGTCATGATAGTTCCTTTATTTAATAAGCAGGCTCCCGAGGCTATAGCATTAGCCACCCTTAAAACACGATCTGGCTAGCACTTTTCTCTGCGTGAAAAATAAAAATCGCGTCATTTTGTTGTCAATGTCGCGATTTATAGTGATAAATATATTCAAATGTTGAATTTAATAAGTTTTCTCAATCATTTGTTAATTTTTGTTGTCAGGAAACAGCAACGCATCGCGCAATAAGTGGTCATTGCCGCGACGACGCGTGAAGCCTATGCGATTGAAATACTCCAGAATTTGAATCGCCAGCTTGCGGCCAACGTTCAATTTATCGCGGAAATCGGCCGCACAGGTGGAACCTTTTTCCAGATCGAGTTCGCGGATCATGCTGGCAAACGCCACGATGCGGTCATTGCGATAATAGCGGTCCTTCACAATCGCGGTGATCATCCCCTGCTGCGCCGCCAGTCGTAAAACGCCGCGCATCATGTTCTCATCCGTCCCGGTTTGCGTCGCCAGATCGCGCACCCACCACGGTTCATCGCCAAACAACGGCGCGACCTTCTGCCAAATGGCCTGCTGTTCGTCGGTGAACCCGGCTTTGTGCTCTGGCAGATGCAGCCAGCCGTGATGGCTGGCGATAACGCCGCTTTCACGCATTTGCTCAATTAAGGTGAGCACCAGCGCTTCATCTTCCATTGGCAGCGCAATACGACGCAGGCGTTCACGCCCCGGCCCAGGCTCATCTTTATGTTGCTCGTGATAAAGCGCCAGCGCTTCGAGCAGCTTACGCTGCCAACGGGCCGCCAGCGGCGCATCCAGCAGGCAGTCGCCAGCGAGGATAAAGCCCGGTTGGGCAATCAGCTGCTCCAGCCCCTGTGTGCTCAGTTGACGCGCCCAAGCAAAGTCTCGTAGCTTCACCGCATCGCGGGAGAGGTGTACCGCCAGCGCCTGAGCATCCGTTTTCGCCAGCGCCAGCGCGGCAATCCACGCCAGATATTCCGGCTTACGTTTACCGCGACGCGGCGAGTTCAGCGTCACCACGCGCGCGCCGGCCAGAGTGATTTTCGCCGAGATATCGCGCAGCACCAGCCGATCGTTATCCGCCAACCATAGCGGCGTGTCGAGCACCAGTTCCGCAAGATTATTTTCCAGCAACGATACGCGGCCAGTGATATGGCTTGCTGCATGGTGTATATGCAACGGCTGCCACTGGGTGAGCGGAATATGGCTATGCAGCTCAACAATAACTCGTTCAACGGCCTCCGGCGGCGCTTCCGTCAGCAGCCAGTCGCCGCGGCTGATATCGCCCTTTTCCGCTGCGCCAACGATATTTAACGCAATACGCTGCCCGCCGTGCGCATGCTCAACCGGCTGATTCTGCGCATGCAACCCACGCACGCGCATGGGTGTGCCCATCCCCGTCAACCACAGGGTATCGCCCACCCGCACGTCACCCGACAGCGCCGTTCCGGTCACCACCAGGCCCGCGCCCTTGACGGTAAAGGCGCGGTCAATAGCCAGACGAAAGCGCTGATGCTCCGGATGCTCGCGAGCGGCAAGCTGACGTAAATGGTCGCGCAGCGCTTCAATGCCGATATTCGCCGTCGCCGCCGTTTCGAATAATGTGGCCTGTTCAAAACCGTACTCACGCAGAACCTGCGTGATTTCGCGGCGAACGTCGTCGATTCGCGCCCCATCGACGCGATCGGTTTTGGTTAATGCCACCGTCAGCGTTGGGTTACCCGTTAACTGAAGAATCGCCAGATGCTCGCGGGTCTGCGCCATCACGCCATCATCGCACGCCACCACCAACAGCGCATGGTCGATGCCACCGACGCCCGCCAGCATATTGGAGAGGAATTTTTCATGCCCCGGCACATCGATAAAGCCCAGTACGCGACCATCCGGCTGCGGCCAGTAGGCGTAGCCAAGATCGATAGTCATACCGCGGGATTTCTCTTCCGGCAAGCGGTCGGCATTGATGCCGGTAATCGCCTGTAGCAGCGTGGTTTTGCCGTGGTCAACGTGACCGGCGGTGGCAATAATCATTTCAGCAACATCTCCAGGAAACGGGATTCATCTTCAAGGCAGCGCAGATCGAGCCACAAACGTCCATCATAAATTCGGCCAATGACCGGAACGGGCAGGCTGCGCCAGCGGTTAGCCAGCGCATCAAGTCGGCTGCCGCGACCATCGAGCGGCGTGAGCGCAATGGCCGCACTGGGCAGGCTTTCCGAAGGCAGCGATCCGCTGCCGATTTGCGATGCGCATGGCATGACCTGAACAGCAAACTCGTCGCCATAGCGCGCGGCCAGCGGTTCGCGCAGACGCAGCGCCTGCTGGTTAATGTCTTGCGCGCTGCGGATCAGCAGGCGCAGTGTGGGCAGCTCTGCCGCCAGTTTTTCCGGGTGCAGATACAGCCGCAGCGTTGCTTCCAACGCCGCCAGCGTCATTTTATCGGCGCGCAGCGCGCGCTTCAGTGGATGCTGCTGCAGCTGGGCGATTAGCGCTTTCGTACCGACAATGATCCCGGCCTGCGGGCCGCCCAGCAGCTTATCGCCGGAGAAGCTCACCAGGCTCACGCCCGCGGCGATCATCTCCTGCGGCATCGGCTCTTTCGGCAGGCCGTAGCGGCTGAGATCCACCAACGAACCGCTGCCGAGATCAGCCACCACCGGTACACCCAGCTCGCGGCCAATTTCCGCCAGCTCAGCCTCCTCCACCGACTTCGTAAAGCCTTCAATACTGTAGTTACTGGTGTGCACCTTCATCAGCAGCGCGGTGTTATCGTTCACTGCCTGACGATAGTCTTTGGCATGCGTGCGGTTGGTGGTGCCGACTTCATGCAGCACGCAGCCCGCCTGTCGCATCACGTCGGGAATGCGGAAGGCGCCGCCAATCTCCACCAGCTCGCCCCGCGATACCACCACTTCTTTGCCCGCCGCCGTCGCCGCCAGCATCAGCAGCACCGCCGCAGCATTGTTATTCACGATACAGGCGTCTTCCGCGCCGGTTAAGCGACACAGCAGGTCGGCCAGCGCCCGGTCACGATGACCTCGCCCGGCACCATCCAGATCGTATTCCAGCGTCACCGGGTCGCGCATCGCCTGGCTCACTGCGTCAATCGCCGACTGCGCCTGCTGCGCGCGTCCGAGGTTGGTATGCAGCACGGTACCCGTCAGGTTAATCACCGGGCGCAGCGCGCTCTGCGCATCATGACTCAGGCGTCGCGCCGTCTCCTGTGCCCAGTCTTCACTCCAGGCAGGTAGCGCCTGCCGATCACGAATATTCAGCCGCGCCTCATCCTGCATTTGGCGGAGCTGTTCCACCACCTGCGAGTGGCCATGGGCATCAAGTAAACGGGCAAAAGCAGGATCGCGAAGCAGGCGGTCGGTTGCGGGTAGCTGGCTGTAGAGCGAACGGGTATCGGTAGTCATGAATAGGCCTGACGGTTAAATGTTACCCCTCCCGACGGGAGAGGGAGTCATAAGGAGGGATTGTACAATGGACTGCGCCCCAGCGTTATAGCGTTCAATCAAGCCTTTGGCGGTTCGGTACGGGCAAAACTTTCGCGCAGGAACAACGTTTCGGCCAGTTTCACCAGCTGCGGACGATCAACGCACCAGCCCGGCGCAATACGGCGGAAGTTCAGGTAGCCGATAGCGCAGGCGATGGCGATAGTCGCCAGGTTGAGTTCATCCGTCTTCAGCGTACCGTCGTTGAGGTAGCCTTCCAGCGCGTCGAGGCTGCGGCTGATTTTTTCACGCTGACGCAGCACTTCCTCTTCCGACTGCTGGGCCGCCGGACGCGCCTGTTCACGCACCGAAGCCAGCCCGGCGTCCATAATGCCGTCGGCCAGCGCTTCCAGCTGACGGATTCTCAACGCCTGCTGCGGGTCGGACGGCACCATCTGCGGCGCAACGCCCAGCAGTTCAATGTACTGCGCGATAATCGGCGAGTCGTACCAGCATTCGCCGTCATCGGTGACCAGCGCCGGTACTTTCCCCAACGGGTTATACTGCGCGACGCCGTTCTCCGCGTTGTAAGGCTGCTCGTTGACAAAGTCGAAGGCGATCCCCTTTTCCAGTAAGAGGATCGATATTTTGCGTACAAACGGGCTTGTGTAGCTGCCGACCAGTTTCATTCTCATCTCCTTTACGCCAACAAAACTATCAGTATGGCTCAGGCAGCGGCATTCGCCTTCTGGATTTTGTCATCCTAGTGATCCAGATAGAGATAATGCATCCAGCTGGTCATCCGCAGCAGCACTTTACGCATCACCGACACGTGAGCGAAATGGTCGGAATAGACCGCCACCTGGGCATAAATACCGTCGGGCAGGGAATCCACATCAGCGTTCGGGTCCAGGTCAATCAGCGCCATGACGCCGTCGGTTCCCGGTACCACACTCAGCGACTGTAGCGCACCCTGCGCCTGATATGAGCCGCCGGGCACTACGGGTAAAATGCTCGCCAGCTTGCCGTGGAACACCTGCCCCGGCAGCGCGTTAAACACCACTTCTGCATCATCGCCCGCTTCCAGGCGCAGCAGCGAGTTCTGGCGGAATTGAGCAACAATCTGCCGTTTCTGTTCCGGGATAAACACCATGACCGGACGCAGCGGCAGCGCGGCAGCGTAGGTACCTGGACGAATGAGTACCTGTGTGGCGTAGCCGTCGCTTGGCGCGCGGATGATGGTCTGATCGAGGTTATATTTGGCTTCCGACAGCTGTGCGCGCAGGCTGACAATCTGCGACTGTTCGCCGTTAACCATGCTGTCTAACTGACTTTGAATCTGCGACTGTTCGGCAATCGACCCTTTGACCATCGCGTCCTGCGCGAGGTAGTTCTGTCTGGCGTTATCGATATCGCTCTCTGAGAATGGGTTTACCCGCGCCTGGCTGCCTTTCAGATAGCGCTGATAATCTTTGTACAAGCGATCGCGCTCGGCGGAAACGCGGGTGGTGTTCGCCTGCGCTTCGGACAGCTGAGCTTTCAGCGTCTGGACGCTATGTGTGGCAGTCACCAGGTCGGCCTGTAATCGGTCGACTCGCGCCTGATAACGCGTCGGGTCAATCTTAAACAGCACCTCACCTTTTTTAATCAGCTGGTTATTTTTATCCGTCACCTCGCTGACTACGCCGGTGACCTGTGGCGTAATCGGAATAGAGATCACCGCTTTTTGCGCGGTATAGGTATACGGGTGGTTATAGTTCATTAATAAAATAAGCCCGCTAACCAAAAATATACCGCCCAACGCGGCGGTGGCTAACGTCCATTGGTTAACAGGAATACGGAATATTTTAAATACCGCCCACGCAAGCGCCACATAAGTTAATACGATCAGCAGATCCATAATTATTGCTCCGGCGTTGTCGCGTCGGTTGAGGGGGATATTTCCGCCAACTTTTGCTCCAGCTCAGCCACGCGGCGGGAAAGCTGCGCAAGCGCGTCATCCGCTGCTGGTGCGGATTCTGAAGGTTTTATATGTGACTGCATGCCCCAGCCGCGTTCAGGCTGGTAGAGGGTGGCCCAGATCCATAAAAACGGCCAGATAACATGCAGCGTAAACAGACTGACCCAGCCGGCGGTATGAATAGCATCGGCGTGGGGATGATTACGCTTTTTCGCAATGGTATAGGGAATATCATGAATCATGATGATCCCGTAAAACAGGACCAGGAAAACGAAGATCAGCACACCCAACGCAAAATAGTTTAGAAACATATCTGCCCCAGATTCACGCTTATTTGGTTTTTTTAAATTGCAGGCAGCCGAGATGCTGATGGCTGATAATATGAAAATAATGCGCAATGACCGTTTTCGCCATTCCGCGGCGGGGAATTTTTACCAGAAGAGACGGACAGCAAAAAACGCTGGTTGTACACAATGTGTCACCAGCAGGAGAAGTCGTTAAATCGGCGTCAGTACGCCGATTTTTATGCTACTTTTTCGGCGTTTCCACAGGGCGATAAAGGTTACGATAATGGGCTAATCGCACCAGGAACATCTCGGCTTTGTCCTCGGGAATATCGGCGGGAACCCGGTCTGAATAGGGTCGTTTTTGCAGATACTCCATAAACGCCTGGCTGGAGGCCATAAAGTCTACCGCCTTATCAATGATTTGCGGTACGTTCTCTCCCATTTTGCTCATCGTCGCACTCCCTCTTTAAGACCTTTCCCTAAGCATGGATAATCCTGGCGCGAAGGGTTGAGGAAAATGTGCGGTTCTTCACCACTCATTTCCAAAAAAGCGATCAACTTAACTATTTTATGAAATAACAATACTATTCATAAAGTTACATTAATTATCTGCTTATAATCGCCCGAAGAAACTACCTTATTTTGTATAATTAACTACCAGAAATGAGCGGCAACGCGCATACTAAGCGCTATTACGTCTATTTTGTTATCAGATATCAGCAAGATGAAAGAAATCGAGAAAAATGAAATCAAACGTCTGAGCGATCTGCTCGACGCCATCCGCCACCAGCAGGCAGGCCTGTCTCTGGTTGAGAGCGCAGAAAAATATGCCGAGCTGGAAGAAGAAAAAACCAAGCTCGAAACCGAAATCGCTCGCCTGCGTGAAGTGCATACGCAGAAGCTGAGCAAAGAGGCCCAGAAACTGGCCAAAATGGGCTTCAGTCGTCCAATCACCAAAAAAGAACAGGCCGACATGGGCAAGCTGAAGAAAAGCGTCCGTGGCCTGGTGGTGGTTCACCCGATGACAGCGCTTGGCCGTGAAATGGGCCTGCAGGTGATGACCGGGTTCGCGAAGAGCGAGTTCTGATTCCTCCTTGAACCTTCTCCCGCCCGGGGGAAGGTTTTTTTATTCTCTCCCTCCCAAATTGGCCCAACCAATTTCACAACCAAATCTCTGGTAATTCACAATTCCACTATTTGGCGTCACAAACACATTGCCACATAGCAACATTTGATTAACCATTCATTGTCATTATCCCTACACTACCCTATTGGCAGGGCCAATTTTACACAAACTGTGACGCAGAGATGAGCACAGACTCACCGCCGACCGGTACGTGTGGCCCCCTGGAGACCTGCATGAGCCTCTGGCAACAAAACTACGATCCGGCCGGGAATATCTGGCTTTCAAGCCTGATTGCCTCACTCCCTATCCTGTTCTTCTTCTTCGCGCTGATTAAGCTCAAGTTGAAGGGCTACGTCGCAGCCAGTTGGACGGTATTCATCGCCCTTGCCGTCGCGTTGCTGTTCTACAAAATGCCGGTCGACCGCGCGCTGGCGTCGGTGGTGTACGGCTTCTTCTACGGTCTGTGGCCCATCGCCTGGATTATTATCGCCGCCGTTTTTGTCTACAAAATTTCGGTGAAGACCGGGCAATTCGACATTATTCGTTCGTCGATTCTTTCCATTACGCCGGACCAACGTTTGCAGATGCTGATCGTCGGCTTCTCCTTCGGCGCCTTCCTCGAAGGGGCGGCGGGTTTCGGCGCGCCGGTGGCGATTACCGCCGCGCTGCTGGTTGGTCTGGGCTTTAACCCTCTGTATGCAGCGGGTCTGTGTCTGATCGTCAATACCGCACCGGTGGCGTTTGGCGCGATGGGAATCCCGATTCTGGTCGCCGGGCAGGTGACCGGGCTGGACAGCTTTGAAATCGGCCAGATGGTAGGCCGTCAGCTGCCCTTCCTGACCATCATCGTGCTGTTCTGGATCATGGCGATTATGGACGGCTGGCGCGGTATCAAGGAGACCTGGCCCGCGGTGATGGTAGCAGGTGGTTCGTTTGCTATCGCCCAGTACCTCAGCTCTAACTTCCTGGGGCCGGAACTGCCGGACATCATCTCTTCGCTGGTTTCTCTGGTGTGTCTGACGCTGTTCCTCAAGCGCTGGCAGCCGGTACGTATTTTCCGCTTTGCCGATATGGGCGCCTCCCAGGTCGATATGAACCTGGCGCGCACCGGCTACACCGCCGGGCAGATCGTTCGCGCCTGGTCGCCGTTCCTGTTCCTGACCGCCACTGTGACGCTGTGGAGCATCCCGCCGTTTAAAGCGCTGTTCGCTCCAGGCGGCGCGCTGTACGATCTGGTGATTAACGTTTCGGTTCCGTATCTCGACAAGCTGGTTGCCCGTATGCCACCGGTAGTGAGTCAGGCCACGGCCTACGCGGCGGTCTATAAGTTCGACTGGTTGTCGGCAACCGGCACCGCGATTCTGTTTGCCGCCCTGCTCTCTATCGTCTGGCTGCGCATGAAACCGAAAGATGCCATCAATACCTTCGGCTCCACGCTGAAAGAACTGGCGTTACCGATTTACTCTATCGGCATGGTGCTGGCGTTCGCCTTTATCTCGAACTATTCAGGTCTGTCATCAACACTGGCACTGGCGCTGGCGCATACCGGCCACGCGTTCACCTTCTTCTCACCGTTCCTCGGTTGGCTCGGCGTGTTCCTGACCGGTTCTGACACCTCTTCCAACGCGCTGTTCGCCGCGCTTCAGGCTACCGCCGCGCAACAAATTGGCGTGTCGGACGTGCTGCTGGTTGCGGCTAACACCACCGGCGGCGTCACCGGCAAGATGATTTCGCCGCAGTCCATCGCCATTGCCTGCGCGGCGGTTGGCCTGGTAGGTAAAGAGTCCGACCTGTTCCGCTTTACCGTGAAACACAGCCTGATTTTCACCTGCATGGTGGGCGTAATCACCACGCTGCAGGCTTACGTCTTAACCTGGATGATTCCGTGATAACACTGCCCAAACGTCTGTCAGACGATGTCGCCTGCCGCGTGCGGGCACTGATTGAAGAACAACAGCTGGAGGCGGGCATGCGTTTGCCCGCCGAAAGAAAGCTGGCAGCCCAGCTTGGCGTCTCGCGCAACTCGCTGCGCGAAGCGCTGGCGAAGCTGGTGAGCGAAGGATTGCTGCTCAGCCGTCGCGGCGGCGGCACCTTCGTGCGCTGGCAGCATGAAGGCTGGTCTGAGCAAAATATTGTGCAGCCGCTGAAAACGCTGCTGGCCGACGATCCGGACTACAGCTTTGATATCCTCGAAGCGCGCCACGCCATTGAAGCCAGCACCGCCTGGTATGCCGCGATGCGCGCGACCGATGCCGATAAAGAAAAAATCCGCCTTTGCTTTGAAGCCACCCAAAGCGACGACCCGGACCTCGCCTCTCAGGCCGACGTTCGCTTCCATCTCGCCATTGCCGAGGCATCCCACAACGTGGTGCTGCTACAAACCATGCGCGGTTTTTTTGACCTGTTGCAATCGTCGGTGATCCAAAGCCGCGAACGTATGTATCTGGTGCCGCCGGTGTTTGCGAAGCTGACCGAGCAGCATCTGGCCATTCTCAATGCCATTACCGCAGGTGATGCCGAAGGCGCGCGTCAGGCGATGATGGCGCACCTCGGTTTCGTCCACACCACCATTAAACGTTTTGATGAAGACCTGGCTCGTCAGGCGCGGATCACCCGCCTGCCCGACGACCACACTGATATTTCCAGGGAGAAAAAAGCATGATTATTTCCGCTGCGAGTGACTATCGCGCTGCCGCCCAGCGCATTCTGCCGCCGTTCCTGTTCCACTATATTGACGGTGGCGCGTATGCGGAACACACCCTGCGCCGCAATGTGGAAGATCTCTCCGACGTCGCGCTGCGCCAGCGTGTGCTGAAAAATATGTCCGACCTGAGCCTGGAAACCACGCTGTTTAAAGAGCAGCTTTCTATGCCGGTCGCGCTGGCGCCGGTTGGTCTGTGCGGCATGTACGCCCGTCGCGGCGAAGTGCAGGCCGCCGCCGCAGCGGATGCCAAAGGCATCCCGTTTACCCTCTCCACCGTGTCGGTCTGCCCGATTGAAGAGGTGGCCCCGACCATCAAGCGCCCGATGTGGTTCCAGCTGTACGTACTGCGCGATCGCGGCTTTATGCGCAACGCACTGGAACGCGCCAAAGCGGCAGGCTGTTCAACGCTGGTCTTTACCGTCGATATGCCAACCCCCGGGGCGCGCTACCGCGATGCCCACTCCGGCATGAGCGGCCCCAACGCCGCCCTGCGCCGCTACTGGCAGGCGGTGACTCATCCGCAATGGTCCTGGGACGTTGGCCTCAACGGGCGTCCGCACGACCTGGGCAATATCTCGACCTATCTCGGCAAACCCACCGGGCTGGAAGATTACATCGGCTGGCTGGCGAATAACTTCGATCCGTCTATCTCGTGGAAAGACCTCGAGTGGATCCGCGAATTCTGGGACGGCCCGATGGTGATCAAAGGGATCCTCGACCCGGAAGATGCCCGCGACGCGGTGCGCTTCGGCGCGGATGGTATCGTGGTTTCTAACCACGGCGGCCGCCAACTCGACGGTGTGCTCTCCTCCGCCCGCGCGCTGCCGGCGATTGCCGATGCGGTAAAAGGGGATATCACGATTCTGGCTGATAGCGGCATCCGTAACGGTCTCGACGTGGTGCGCATGATTGCACTGGGCGCGGACAGCGTGCTGTTGGGCCGCGCGTACCTCTACGCGCTGGCAACACACGGGCAGGCGGGGGTAGCTAACTTGCTGAATCTGGTTGAGAAAGAGATGAAGGTGGCGATGACGCTGACCGGGGCGAAATCGATTAAAGAGATTAGCCGCGATTCGCTGGTGCAGAGTGCGGAAGTGGCGCAGGTGTTTAATGCCATTAAGCAGGGGAATGCGGCGTAGTTTTGTGCCGTTTGTTCCCCTCACCCTGGCCCTCTCCCCAGAGGGGCGAGGGGACTGCTCAGTTTCGTTTGCTCACCCGCAGATCTGCTCTGCTCCCTCTCCCATTCAGGGAGAGGGCCGGGGTGAGGGTTTCCGCAAATTCTGCTATCCTGCCCCGCAATCCAAGGGGGCAGTATGCTTAACATCGTTTTATTCGAACCTGAAATCCCGCCCAATACCGGGAACATCATCCGTCTGTGCGCCAACACCGGCTTCCGTCTGCATATCATCGAACCGATGGGCTTTGCCTGGGATGATAAACGCCTGCGCCGCGCCGGGCTGGACTACCACGAGTTCACCGCCGTCACGCGCCATGCCAATTATGCCGCCTTTGTTGAGAGCGAAAACCCGCAGCGCCTGTTTGCCCTGACCACCAAAGGTACGCCCGCCCACAGCGCGGTGAGCTATCAGGACGGCGACTATCTGATGTTTGGCCCGGAAACCCGTGGGCTGCCCGCGACCATTCTGGACGCGCTGCCGCCTGAGCAAAAAATTCGGATTCCGATGATGCCGGACAGCCGCAGCATGAACCTGTCGAACGCGGTGTCGGTGGTGGTGTATGAGGCATGGCGCCAGCTGGGGTATCCGGGCGCCGTATTGCGTAGCTGATATTGGCCGGATGACGGCTACGGTTTGGTAGGCCCGGTAAGCGCTGCGCCACCGGGCAAGGCCTTAAATCCCGTCGCCGTACTCAAACCCGTGATTAATGCCGTTGAAGTGCTGGTCCATATCCATCGCCGGTTTATCCGACTCCGGTTTGCCGACGATACGCGCCGGTACGCCTGCGGCGGTGGTGTGTGGTGGAACCGGCTGCAAGACCACTGAGCCCGCGCCGATTTTCGCGCCGCGACCCACTTCAATATTGCCGAGGATCTTCGCCCCGGCCCCAATCATGACGCCTTCGCGGATTTTCGGGTGACGGTCGCCGCTGGTTTTCCCGGTACCGCCAAGGGTGACGGACTGGAGGATCGAGACGTCGTTTTCAATCACCGCCGTTTCCCCGACCACTATGCCGGTCGCGTGGTCGAGCATGATGCCGCGGCCAATTTTGGCCGCCGGGTGAATATCCACCTGGAAAGATACGGAGACCTGATTTTGCAGGAAAATCGCCAATGCGCGACGCCCCTGGCCCCACAGCCAGTGACCAATGCGATAAGCCTGCAGAGCGTGGAAACCCTTCAGATACAGCAGCGGGGTAGAATATTTGTCGACCGCCGGGTCACGCGTGCGCACGGCCTGAATATCGCAGGCGGCGGAGGCGATCATCTCCGGGTCGGCGGCGTAGGCCTCTTCCACCACTTCGCGAATCGCGATAGCAGGCATAATCGGAGAAGCCAGCTTGTTGGCAAGCATGTAGCTTAAGGCACTGCCGAGGTTTTCGTGTTTGAGTAAGGTCGCATGATAAAAACTGGCGAGCATAGGCTCACAGTCCGCCAGAGCCCTGGCTTCCGCTTTAATATTGTTCCAGACAATTTCCAGTTCTTCACACGACATTGCTTACTCCACACGATGAGATAATGACCGGCCCGTTCTGCGCGGGCCGGGTCATAGCGGTAACAAAGGTTCCCTGGGGTTAGTGGCTGCTGCGCTCGTCCTTGCGTGCACGACCTAATAACGTCAATGCTGCCTCGCGCGCGTTTTTTCCGCAATATAATACCTGATAAATTTCCTCGGTTATTGGCATTTCGACACCTACACGGTGCGCCAACTCGCGGACTTCTTTGGTATTACGGTAACCTTCGACCACCTGGCCAATACTGTCCTGCGCTTCCTGAACCTGCGCCCCTTTGCCCAGCGCCATGCCGAAACGACGGTTTCGCGACTGGTTGTCGGTACAGGTCAGCACTAAATCGCCGAGCCCCGCCATGCCCATAAAGGTCACCGGGTCTGCGCCCAGCGCCACGCCCAGGCGCGACATTTCGGTCAGGCCACGAGTGATCAGCGCCGTACGCGCGTTGGCGCCAAAGCCAATGCCGTCGGAGATGCCCGCGCCAATCGCAATCACGTTTTTCACCGCTCCGCCCAGCTGGACGCCGATGAAGTCCGGGTTGCTGTAGACGCGGAAGCTTTTGCCGCAGTGCAACAACTGCTGCAAATCGTCGGCAAAGACCGGGTCCGTCGCCGCCAGCGAAATCGCCGTCGGCAAACCCGCCGCCAGCTCTTTGGCAAAGGTTGGGCCAGAAATCACCGCCAGCGGGATCTCGTCACCCAGCGCTTCACGCGCCACATCCTGCAACAGACGACCGGTTTCCGCTTCCAGGCCTTTCGTCGCCCATAAAAGGCGCGCATCAGGACGCAGCAGCGGTTTCATCTGACGCAGTACGTCGCCGAATACGTGGCTTGGCACCACCACCAGAATATCGCGGCTGGCGGCCAGAGCGGTCGCTAAGTCGCTTTCCAGGTGGAGCGTCTCGGGAAACGGAACGTCGGGAAGAAATGCCGCGTTGCAGCGATCGTGCTGTAGCGTCGCGACATGTTTGGGATCGTGGCCCCAGAGTACGACCTGGTGGCCGTTTCTTGCCACGGTGATGGCAAGAGCGGTGCCGTAAGAGCCGGCACCGATCACAGTCATTGAAGCATTAAGTGCGTTCATCAGGCATCCTGATGTTGTTCTGCACCTTCGCCAGCCTGCTGCTGCAGATAGTTCATGAACAGCGCATCAAAGTTAACCGGCGCAAGGTTCAGCTGTGGGAAAGTCCCACGGGAAACCAGGCTGGTGATGCATTCACGCGCATACGGGAACAGGATGTTCGGGCAGTATGCACCCAGGCAATGAGCCATTTGAGTCCCTTCGATACCTTCGATGGAGAAGATACCCGCCTGCTGAGTTTCACACAGGAATGCGGTTTCTTCGCCCAGAGTCGCCGTTACGGTGACACGCAGCACCACTTCATACACGCCTTCAGCCAGCTGGTTGGAAGCGGTATCCAGATCAAGTTTAACCTCTGGTTGCCAATCTTTCTGGAAAACATGCGGTGCATTCGGCGCTTCAAAGGAAACGTCTTTGGTGTAGATGCGCTGAATCTGGAAAGCCATTTCTGCGTTGTTTTGTTCTGACATGTGTAAAAAACCCTTTCGTGTTGTCCTTAAAAAAAGCGGTACGCCTCACGCCTGCTTCTGCAGGCGCGAACGCGAAGCATTAGCGCAGCAGGGGATCAAGTCCACCACGCGCATCAAGCGCATACAAGTCGTCGCAGCCGCCAATGTGCTGTGCATCAATAAAAATCTGCGGAACCGTCGTGCGGCCGCTGCGCTGAATCATCTCTTCGCGCTTTTCAGCGTTACCGTCGATAGGCAGTTCCTCAAAGGTGACGCCTTTTTCAGACAGCAGCGCTTTTGCACGGTGGCAATAAGGGCATGTTGCTTTGGTATAGATTTCAATCTTCGCCATGACAGCTCTCCTGACTTCACCCGATGAACGAGCAGGGAATTATTTGCCGCGAACCAGAGGCAGGTTTTCACCGCTCCAGCCAGCAATACCTTCTTTCAGTACGAATACTTTTTCAAAACCGGCTTTCAGCAGTGCGGTAGCGGACTCGGTTGCCTGCATACCCGTGCCGTCGGTCACGATCACCGGTTTGTCTTTGTGTTTTTCCAGCTCGCCGACGTTGTTGGCTTTGATTTCGTTCGGCAGCAGGTTCAGGGAACCGGCAATGTGGCCTTTACGGAAATCATCACGCTGGCGCAGGTCAACGACAATCGCGTCTTCTTTGTTGATCAGGCGCGTCGCTTCGCCGCGGTTGATGACCTTAACTTTAGACATCAGCCCTTTAAAAGTGGTGAACAGCACGGCCGCCAGCAGCGCGATCCACGCGATGCTCAGGACAGGGTGACGACCTACAAATTGCATAATTTCTTGCATGGGGGGTAACAGCTCCCGACGTGTAATGTTTAAAAACCAGGGAAGGAGTATACCTGCGGCGTGGCGCAAATACAGCCAGCGCGCGCGATGTAATGCGTTTTCTGCGGAGTGCTACGGAAAAAAGGGGGAAAATGTGCGTTTTTCCTCGTGCATCTCCCCGCTTTCTTTGATCTCTCATTGTTATTTTATCGATTCAGCTGTAGTAAAATTACGCAAATTTTCTGTCTTTAGAGCATGAGGTTGTCGCAATGTCGGTTTCTAAAAAACCTATGGTACTGGTGATTCTGGATGGCTACGGCTACCGCGAAGAGCATCAGGATAACGCTATTTACAGCGCAAAAACGCCAGTAATGGACGCGCTGTGGGCCAAACGTCCGCATACCCTGATCCACGCTTCCGGCCTGGAAGTGGGTCTGCCAGACGGTCAGATGGGTAACTCTGAAGTCGGTCACGTGAACCTGGGCGCAGGCCGTATCGTGTATCAGGATCTGACCCGTCTTGACGTTGAAATCAAAGATCGCCAGTTCTTCGCTAACCCGGTGCTGTGCGGCGCGGTAGACAAAGCGGTTGCCGCCGGTAAAGCGGTACACATCATGGGCCTGCTGTCCGCCGGTGGCGTACACAGCCATGAAGACCACATTATGGCGATGGTAGAGCTGGCCGCTGAACGTGGCGCAGAAAAAATCTATCTGCACGCCTTCCTCGACGGTCGTGATACCCCGCCACGCAGCGCTAACGGCTCCCTGCAGAAGTTTGAAGAGAAATTTGCCGCACTGGGCAAAGGCCGCGTCGCCTCCATCATCGGTCGTTACTACGCGATGGACCGTGACAACCGTTGGGATCGCGTTGAACAAGCTTACAACCTGCTGGTTGAAGCCAAGGGCGAATTCCAGGCTGACACCGCGGTTGCCGCGCTGGAAGCCGCTTACGCTCGCGACGAAAACGACGAATTCGTGAAAGCAACCGTCATCCGTGCAGCCGGCCAGGCCGATGCCGCAATGGAAGATGGCGATGCGCTGGTCTTCATGAACTTCCGTGCTGACCGAGCGCGTGAAATCACCCGCGCTTTCGTTAACGCTGACTTCGACGGCTTCAAGCGCCACAAAGAAGTGAAGCTGGGCGATTTCATCATGCTGACTGAATATGCGGCAGACATCAAAGCACCGTGCGCCTACCCACCAGCGTCTCTGGAAAATACCTTTGGCGAGTGGATGGCGAAGCATGACAAAACCCAGCTGCGCATCTCCGAAACCGAGAAATACGCGCACGTGACTTTCTTCTTCAACGGCGGCGTTGAAGAGCCGTTCAAAGGCGAAGATCGCATCCTGATCAACTCCCCGAAAGTGGCCACCTACGACCTGCAGCCGGAAATGAGCTCTGCCGAGCTGACCGAGAAGCTGGTTGCGGCCATCGAAAGCGGCAAGTACGACACCATCATCTGTAACTACCCGAACGGCGATATGGTTGGCCATACCGGCGTCATGGAAGCCGCAGTGAAGGCCGTTGAAGCGCTGGATCACTGCCTGGATGAAGTCACTCATGCGGTCGAGAAAGTGGGCGGCCAACTGCTGGTTACCGCTGACCACGGCAACGCCGAGCAGATGCGTGATCCGGCTACCGGCCAGGCGCACACTGCCCACACCAGCCTGCCGGTTCCGCTGATTTATGTTGGTGACAAAACCGTCAAAGCGGTGGAAGGCGGCAAGCTCTCCGACATCGCGCCGACCATGCTGGCGCTGATGGGGATGGAAATCCCGCAACAGATGACTGGTAAGCCGCTGTTCATCGTGGAATAATCCTTCCCCATGAGGGGAAAGGCGATCTATTCCATTAAATGGGCCGAAGCGACGCTTCGGTCTACGTTTTACGCCAGCGTGCTCAGCGCTGGCGTATTGCTGTGCGCCACGCCCGCCCACGCGGACGACCGCTCACAGCTCCAGTCTATTCAGGCCGATATCGCCGCCAAAGAGCGCGCGGTACGCCAACAACAGCAACAACGCGCCACCCTTCTCGCCCAGCTTAAAGCGCAGGAACAGGCCATCGCCGCCGCCGCGCGTCAGCTACGTGAAACGCAAAACTCGCTGGCACAGCTCAATGCGCAAATCGCCGAGATGAACGCCAACATTGCTAAGCTGGAAAAACAGCGCGCGATGCAGGAGCGCAACCTCGCCGCACAGCTTGATGCCGCGTTCCGTCAGGGCGAACATACCGGTATTCAGCTGATTCTCAGCGGTGAAGAGAGCCAGCGTGGGCAGCGTCTACAGGCCTATTTCGGCTACCTGAACCAGGCGCGGCAGGAAACCATCGCCGAGCTCAAGCAAACCCGCGAAGACGTGGCGGCGCAAAAAACCGAGCTGGAAGAGAAACAGAGCGAACAGCAAACGCTGTTGTACGAGCAGAAGGCCCAGCAGGCCAAACTGGAAGCGGCGCGTAACGAGCGCCAGAAAACGATTTCCGGGCTGGAATCCTCCATTCAGCAGGGCCAGCAACAGCTTGGCGAGCTACGGGCGAACGAATCCCGCCTGCGCAATAGCATTGCGCGTGCCGAAGCGGCAGCAAAAGCTCGCGCCGAGCGCGAAGCCAAAGAGGCCGAGGCGGTGCGTAACCGTCAGCAAGAGGCCACCCGCAAAGGCACCACCTACAAACCTTCCGAAAGTGAACGCTCACTCATGGCACGAACCGGCGGTCTGGGCGCCCCTCGCGGTCAGGCTTACTGGCCGGTTCGCGGCACGACGCTGCATCGCTATGGCGAACAGCTACAAGGTGAGCTACGTTGGAAGGGGATGGTCATCAGCGCATCGGAAGGCACCGAAGTCAAAGCCATTGCCGATGGGCGCGTCATCCTTGCCGACTGGCTACAGGGCTATGGCCTTGTTGTGGTGGTCGAGCACGGTAAAGGCGATATGAGCCTCTACGGGTATAACCAGAGCGCGCTGGTCAGCGTTGGCACACAGGTCCGCGCCGGGCAGCCGATCGCCCTGGTGGGCAACAGCGGCGGACAGGGTCGACCGTCGCTCTATTTCGAAATTCGCCGCCAGGGTCAGGCGGTCAATCCACTGCCGTGGTTGGGAAGATAAGTTTTGCTTCAATTTCGTCGAGTCGTACTTCTTGGTGCGCTGGCATTCGCCGCGCCGAGCTATGCCGGTAAGCTCTCTATCGTTATCGATGACTTTGGTTATCGTCCGCAGCAGGAAAATCAGGTGCTGGCGATGCCGTCCACCATTTCCGTTGCGGTACTCCCTAACGCCCCTCATGCGCGTGAAATGGCCACTAAGGCCCATAACGCCGGGCATGAAGTGTTGATTCACCTGCCGATGGCGCCGCTCAGCAAGCAGCCGCTGGAAAAAGACACCCTGCGCCCGGACATGAGCAGCGATGAGATCGAACGGATTATTCGCGAAGCGGTCGATAAAGTGCCGTATGCCGTAGGCCTGAACAACCATATGGGCAGCGCGATGACCTCCAGCCTGTTTGGCATGCAAAAAGTGATGCAGGCGCTCAGCCGCTACAATCTTTACTTCCTCGACAGCATGACCATCGGCAATAGCCAGGCCATGCGCGCTGCTAACGGTACCGGGGTGAAGGTGATTAAGCGCAGAGTGTTCCTCGACGACACCCAGAACGAAGCGGATATTCGTCGCCAGTTTAACCGGGCAGTCGACCTCGCGCGCCGCAACGGTTCGGCGATCGCTATTGGTCACCCGCATCCAACGACCGTGCGCGTATTGCAGCAAATGGTCTATAACCTGCCGTCAGATATCACCCTGGTGCGCCCGAGCAGCCTGCTCAACGAACCGCAGGTTGACACCTCGACGCCGAATCGCGGTTTGCCGCCGTCCGTTCAACCGTCACAGCCACGCAACCCGTTCCATGGCGTGAAGCTTTGCAAGCCGAAGAAACCACTGGAGCCGGTCTACGCCAGCCGCTTCTTCAACGTATTGAGCGAAAGCATCACCCACAGCACGCTGGTGCAGTATATGCAGCTGCAATGGCAGGGGTGGAGCAGCAGTGGGGCTTAATTAACCGCGCATCTTTGACCACAGGCGAATGAGGAACCATACGCTGTGTATGTCGGTAAGCCCTTTCGCCAGGTCGGAGAGTGCGATCTGCTCGTTGAATTTTTGTCGTACGGCCGTTTTGTCTTTTATCTTACGGCGATAGAGCCCCAGAAAATGCCCGCTTTCTTTTAACGCGTGAATCAGCAGCGAACGGCGAACGGCTGCATATTCCGGACGTTTCGCGTAGGCGATCAGTTTGCTGATAATATCAATGTAGCTATAGGCTCGTGGATCGTAGTAGCGAGTGTGATTAGTGATCGACTCAGTATTCTTGACGTAGTAGTAATCCGGCGTCTCTGAGAGATAAAACACACCATTGGCCAGCGCCAGTTCCGTCGTCCACAGAATATCTTTATGGCTGCTGCCAATATGAAAATCGATATTATTTTTTTTGATGTACTCTGAACGGATAATTTGCAGCCAGATATAATGCGGCCATTCCCGCACTTTCACCGCATGGTTAATCCATGCAAAACCACTCTGCGTTTGGTTATAAATCTGTCGGGAGTGAACAGCATGCCCATGCTGATGGCCACGTGCCGAAGTGAACATACCGTTGGAAATTAGCACATCGCAATTATTTTTCTCGGCCAGTTGCAGCCGTGAATAAATCATATCCGGATGAATATCATCATCGGCATCAAGTAAAATCAGCCATTTGCCCTGGTGGGCTGCCAGTCCTGCGTTTCGCGCAACGTAGACGCCGCTGTTAGGTTGAGAAATGATTTTCAGCCGGCTGTCAGAAATCGACGAAAGAATATTCAGCGTATTATCCGTTGAACCATCGTCAATAACGATAAGCTCCAGCGATACCCTTTGTTCAGCCAGAACGTCTTCAACGATCTGCTGGATACTCTTTTCACCGTTATATACCGGAATAATAACGCTAACATCGATTGTCTGGCTGGTCATACTCGCTCTTTACTATGAAGTGAAACTGGCGCTAGCGTACTAGAGATGAAGCCGAAAATAAAAGGCCAGGAGAGCGATCCTGGCCTTTTATGATTAATCCCAGCTCAGCACAACTTTACCGGACTGACCGGAACGCATCGCGTCAAAGCCTTTCTGGAAGTCATCAATGCCGAAGCGGTGGGTGATGATCGGCGACAGGTCGAGGCCAGACTGGATAAGCGCCGCCATCTTGTACCAGGTTTCGAACATTTCACGGCCATAGATACCTTTAATAAACAGCCCCTTAAAGATAACTTTGGTCCAGTCGATGGACATATCGGACGGTGGAATACCCAGCATCGCAATGCGTCCGCCGTGGTTCATGGTGTCCAGCATGGAGCGGAACGCTGGCGGCGCGCCGGACATTTCCAGACCGACATCAAACCCTTCAGTCATGCCCAGCTCTGCCATCACGTCGTTGAGATTCTCTTTGGCGACGTTGACCGCGCGGGTCACGCCCATTTTGCGCGCCAGCTCCAGGCGGTATTCGTTCACGTCAGTAATCACCACGTTACGCGCACCAACGTGTTTGGCAACCGCGGCCGCCATCACGCCAATCGGGCCCGCGCCGGAGACCAGCACATCTTCACCCACCAGGTCGAAAGAGAGCGCGGTGTGCACCGCGTTGCCGAACGGGTCAAAAATTGAGGCCAGGTCGTCGGAGATATTGTCCGGAATTTTGAACGCGTTAAACGCCGGGATCACCAGATATTCCGCAAAACAGCCCGGACGGTTAACGCCAACGCCAATGGTGTTGCGGCACAGGTGCGTACGTCCGGCGCGGCAGTTACGGCAGTGACCACAGGTGATATGGCCTTCACCGGAGACGCGGTCGCCGATTTTAAAGCCGCGCACTTCCTGGCCGATACCGACCACTTCGCCCACGTATTCATGACCCACAACCATCGGTACCGGGATCGTCTTCTGCGACCATTCATCCCAGTTGTAGATATGCACGTCGGTGCCACAAATCGCGGTTTTGCGAATTTTAATCAGCAGGTCATTGTGGCCGAGTTCCGGTTCCGGAACGTCGGTCATCCAGATCCCTTCTTCCGCTTTCAGTTTAGATAACGCTTTCATCTGACACCCTCAGGCAATCACGCCCAGTTGTTTACCGATGCGGGTAAAGGCTTCCACCGCACGTTCAATTTGTGCCGTCGTATGCGCCGCTGACATCTGGGTGCGGATACGCGCCTGGCCTTTTGGTACCACCGGGAAGAAGAATCCGGTGACGTAAATTCCTTCTTTTTGCAGCTCACGCGCGAAATTCTGCGCCACCACCGCATCGCCCAGCATTACCGGGATAATCGCGTGGTCCGCGCCCGCAAGCGTAAAGCCAGCGGCGGTCATTTTTTCGCGGAACAGACGGGCATTGGCCCACAGCTGGTCGCGCAGCTCAGCGCCATTCTCCACCATCTCCAGCACTTTAATCGATGCGGCAACGATAGCCGGCGCCAGCGAGTTGGAGAACAGATACGGACGCGAACGCTGGCGCAGCCACTCCACCACTTCCTTACGCGCTGCGGTATAGCCGCCGGACGCGCCGCCAAGCGCTTTGCCCAGCGTGCCGGTGATGATGTCGACACGGCCCATCACATCACAGTATTCATGCGAACCACGGCCATTTTCACCGACGAAGCCAACCGCGTGGGAATCATCGACCATCACCAGCGCATCGTATTTGTCCGCCAGGTCGCAGACGCCTTTCAGGTTGGCAATCACACCGTCCATCGAGAACACGCCGTCGGTGGCAATCAGCACGTGGCGTGCACCGGCTGCACGCGCTTCCTTCAGGCGCTCTTCCAGCTCAACCATATCGTTGTTGGCATAGCGGAAACGCTTCGCTTTACACAGGCGCACGCCGTCGATGATCGAGGCGTGGTTCAGGGCGTCGGAGATAATGGCGTCTTCTGCGCCCAGCAGCGTTTCAAACAGGCCGCCGTTGGCATCAAAGCAGGAGGAATACAGAATGGCGTCTTCCATACCGAGGAAGCTTGCCAGCTTCTGCTCCAGCGCTTTGTGGCTGTCCTGGGTGCCGCAAATGAAACGTACCGAGGCCATACCGAAACCATGGCTGTCCATACCGGCTTTGGCGGCATTGATCAGCTCAGGGTGGTTGGCCAGGCCAAGGTAGTTGTTGGCGCAGAAGTTAATGACGTGGCTGCCGTCGCCCACGGTGATATCCGCTTGCTGAGCGGAGGTGATAATACGTTCTTCTTTAAACAACCCTTCCGCACGGGCGGTATCGAGGTCCTGAGTTAACTGTTTGTAAAAATCACCACGCATTGCAACTCTCCAGATTCGGTAAAATTTGGCACATATTACCCAAAGCTATACGCTGATACGAGATGATGCATGTCTGAATGAATTATTTGCAGCATAAATCACGCGTCCCACATCCAGCCGAACGGTGAAAGGCTGAAGGCGGGCTAATGTGATGGTATGATTAGAAGCATTCGTGCCCGGGATACGCCCTGGCCCACCAATATCAAAGGTTACAGTTATGATTATCGTTACCGGCGGCGCTGGCTTCATTGGCAGCAACATCGTGAAAGCGCTGAATGACAAAGGCATTACCGACATCCTGGTAGTGGACAACCTGAAAGACGGCACCAAGTTCGTAAACCTGGTGGACCTGGATATCACCGACTACATGGATAAAGAAGATTTTCTGATCCAGATTATGGCCGGTGAAGAATTCGGCGACATCGAAGCCGTATTCCACGAAGGCGCTTGCTCTTCCACCACCGAGTGGGACGGTAAGTACGTGATGGATAACAACTATCAGTACTCCAAAGAGCTGCTGCACTACTGCCTCGAGCGTGAAATTCCGTTCCTGTACGCCTCTTCCGCAGCCACCTACGGCGGCCGCACCAGCGACTTTATCGAGTCCCGCGAATTTGAAAAACCGCTGAACGTGTACGGTTACTCTAAATTCCTGTTCGACGAGTACGTACGCCGCATCATGCCGGAAGCGAATTCACCGATCGTGGGCTTCCGCTACTTTAACGTCTACGGGCCGCGTGAAGGCCACAAAGGCAGCATGGCGAGCGTCGCGTTCCACCTGAACACCCAGTTGAACAACGGTGAAAGCCCGAAACTGTTCGAAGGCAGCGATGGCTTCAAACGTGACTTCGTTTACGTCGGCGACGTGGCGGCGGTAAACCTGTGGTTCTGGGAAAACGGTAAATCCGGCATCTTCAACCTCGGTACCGGCCGCGCGGAATCCTTCCAGGCCGTGGCTGACGCCACCCTGGCGTTCCACAAAAAAGGCAGCATTGAATACATTCCGTTCCCGGACAAACTGAAAGGCCGCTACCAGGCGTTCACGCAGGCCGATCTGACCAACCTGCGCGCTGCTGGCTACGATAAGCCGTTCAAGACCGTCGCCGAAGGCGTAACGGAATACATGGCCTGGTTGAACCGCGACGCGTAAGAAGTCAGCATGAAAATACTGGTGATCGGCCCGTCATGGGTGGGCGACATGATGATGTCGCAAAGTCTCTATCGCACGCTCAAGGCGCGCTATCCCCAGGCGATAATCGACGTGATGGCACCCGCGTGGTGCCGTCCGCTGTTATCGCGGATGCCGGAAGTTAATGAAGCGATCGCCATGCCTTTAGGGCATGGCGCGCTGGAAATTGGCGAACGGCGCAAGCTCGGCCATAGCCTGCGCGAGCGGCGCTATGATCGCGCTTATGTCCTGCCTAATTCCTTTAAATCTGCGTTGGTGCCCTTCTTTGCCGGTATCCCACTGCGCACCGGCTGGCGCGGCGAGATGCGCTACGGCCTGCTGAACGATGCGCGAGTGCTGGATAAAGAGGCCTGGCCGCTTATGGTCGAGCGCTACGTGGCGCTGGCCTACGACAAAGGCGTGATGCGCTGCGCGAAAGATCTGCCGCAGCCGCTGCTGTGGCCGCAGTTGCAGGTGAACGAAGGCGAGAAATCGCTGGCCTGTAACGCGTTTTCGCTCTCCAGCGACCGCCCAATGATCGGCTTTTGCCCCGGTGCGGAGTTTGGTCCGGCAAAACGTTGGCCACACTACCACTACGCCGCACTCGCGAAGCAGCTGATCGACCAGGGTAACCAAATTGTTCTTTTCGGTTCCGCAAAGGACAACGAGGCAGGTAATGAAATTATCGCCGCACTCAGCGACGAGCAAAAAGGCTGGTGCCGTAACCTGGCTGGCGAGACCAAGCTGGAGCAGGCAGTGGTGCTGATTGCCGCTTGTAAGGCGATCGTCACCAACGATTCCGGCCTGATGCACGTGGCTGCCGCGCTAAACCGCCCGCTGGTTGCACTCTACGGGCCAAGCAGCCCGGACTTCACGCCGCCGCTGTCAAACAAAGCGCGCGTGATTAGGCTAATTACCGGTTACCACAAGGTCCGCAAAGGCGACTCTGCGCAGGGCTATCATCAGAGCCTGATCGATATCACCCCAGCGCGCGTCCAGGAAGAGCTCAACGCGCTACTGTCGAGCGAGGAAGCCTGACGCATGCGAGTGTTGATCGTCAAAACCTCTTCAATGGGCGACGTCCTGCACACGCTGCCGGCATTAACCGACGCGATGCGTGCCATCCCCGATATTCGCTTTGACTGGGTCGTGGAAGAGGGTTTCGCGCAAATTCCTTCATGGCATGTAGCGGTAGACCGCGTGATTCCGGTGGCCATCCGCCGCTGGCGTAAAGCGTGGTTCTCCGCCCCCATCAAAGCCGAACGCAAAGCCTTTCGCGATGCCATTCAGGCGGTAAAATATGATGCGATCATCGATGCTCAGGGGCTGGTAAAAAGCGCCGCGCTGGTCACCCGACTGGCACACGGCATCAAGCATGGCATGGACTGGAGTAGCGCCCGCGAGCCGCTGGCCAGCCTGTTCTATAACCGCCGCCATCATATTGCCAAACAGCAGCATGCCGTAGAGCGCACCCGCGAGCTGTTTGCGAAGAGCCTCGGCTACACCAAACCTGAAACGCAGGGCGACTACGCCATAGCGCAACATTTTCTGGGGTCGCTTACGCCTGCAGAAGCCCCCTACTGCGTCTTCCTGCATGCCACGACGCGCGATGATAAGCATTGGCCGGAAGAAAACTGGCGTGAGCTGATTCGCCTGCTGGGCGAGCGCGGTCTACGCATCAAATTACCATGGGGTGCGCCGCATGAAGAAGCCCGCGCGAAGCGCCTGGCTGAAGGGTTTGATTACGTGGAAGTTCTGCCGCGTCTGAGCCTCGGGAAGGTGGCGCACGTGCTGGCAGGTGCGGAATTTGTCGTTTCAGTGGATACCGGATTGAGCCACTTAACCGCGGCTCTGGATCGCCCCAATATCACGCTGTATGGCCCGACCGACCCTGGATTGATTGGGGGATATGGGAAGAATCAGGTCGCGTGCAACGCTGATTTGGCAAGCCTGAATAACTTACAGGCGGATAAAGTTTTAGAGCTAATTAACTCATTAAAATAATAAAATGCCCTTTTAGGGCATTTTATTACGCATCAAGATCGTAAATTGACACGACTTCTTTCTTGTTAAACAGTGAGAAAGAATCAAGAATATCATTTCTGATAAGATTAGTTTTTAGTAAGATAATTCTAACATTTGGTAGATTCATTGTATTTAACTGGCACGTACTCGCGAAACCAATCACATTTACAACAACCCCTTTTCTTACAAGATCATAGATATAATCTTCAGAAATTGACTCCACATTAACTTCATTCATTGAGAACACTTCACTCGACATCTCTCGTGGGTGCCGTAAATATAAAATGTTATCAAAACTCTGATGGAGTTGGCGAATTTTATGGATAAGAGCATCTAATTGTTGCTCCCCCTTATTAGCCAGTATATCTTTAAATTTCGAACCGACAAAGACATTGACTATTTCAACATCAGCGGATTTGTCGTTATCTATTATAATTTCATTGCATTCTAATATATTAAGCTTAACGATATCCGTCTTAACATTAAGCGTCCTATTTTTATCAAGAATAGTAAAGTGCAATGAGCTGTTCTCAATAATCTTTCTAATACTCATTGTGTTTTTATAACAAAGACGAGTAAGAAGATATCTTAACTTTTTCTTTTCCTTTATTTTATGATTAATATCAGAAATAGTATTAATGTTTAAGATACCATCATCAAATGTTCTCAACTTCATCGTTGATGGAATCTGCGACAGGATATAT